>NZ_MOWQ01000004.1:0-100533 GCF_002095565.1 Leuconostoc sp. BM2
GAATCTAAGCTCATATAACTCATAATTTCACCTCTTAATTAACAAACCATGGGAACGTTTTAAAATAGTAATTTAAAACGTTTATTTGTCGTTCAACCAAATTATTATTCTACATTTAGTTGTTTTTCTTGACTTTTAACATAGTTTGTCTTTCTTAGTACCAAACCGGCTTTCTGCATCTGAAAGCGGTATCATTTCTTTTACAAAATATATCTTACCACGGTTAGTTTGTTCATGCAACCAACTATGATATATTTTTAATCCAAAACGGCACATTCTTGACATTTTGGTGCGCGGCTTCTCAACACTAACATATAAATAATGCACCCACTCATAATAAATACCCATATTAATGGCACAAAAACAGTTTCAAAACTAATGATATGAACCGCTAAAAGGCTCAATAACATCGAGATATCATTCCAAACATAACAAGATAAACTCTCTGAATACGGTGCCTGTTTAATTTTCTGAATCGTCGGAATAATTGCCAAGGCTTCAACAATCGCCAATATAAACAATAGCTCTCCCTGCGTCAGCCCATGACCCAAGGTCAACAAAAGTGGCACTATAACTGCACCTAACATGGCCACAATAAATCGTCGATTAATTGGTTGTTCTTTGGCGTATTTGAGTCCAATAATGCCAAAGTAGGAAAAAAAGATAACGCTCAAAACCATTGATGTTGCGCCAAAACCGCCACGATTAGCCAAAATAATCACAGACTCAATTAACGAAATTAATGCCCAAATCATAAAAGTCGCAAAATTTGGTTGGAATTGTCCACGTTTTAACGCACGAAGTGCTGGCACATTTCGATAAAATACTGCTAACATTGCTAGTCCACCCAACCACGTCTGTATATGTAACATTAATCTGCCCCACTTTCTCATCATGACAGTTGCTATCATAATGATTCATTACTTTGCTATTTATCATAACAAATATTCGTTAATAGGGGCTAAAGTTCATATTTTATTCACATAAATTGCTCTTTAAATGAATTTATTGCATAAAAAAGCTGGATGCTCGTTGGCATTCAGCGATAAGTGCTATTTACTTTTTAGGTTGTGACAAGTCAACCTCTTCTAACTTAATCACTTTTGTTTTATGGGAAATTTTGTACCAAATATATAAAATTGCAAATAATGGTACAGACAAGTATGTTATTGCGATTTTTTCCCAATTCAAGTTAGTAAAACTTTCTGGATCTTGTCCAATAATTACCCCAATTGAGATAACCAATGCAAATAGTGGCCCAAATGGGAACCACTTTGCCCGATACTTCAAATCCGACAAGCTTTTACCCTGTGCAACATACGCGCGGCGGAAGCGATAATGTGAAATCGCAATTCCAACCCAAGCAATAAACCCAGTCAATCCAGAGGCATTAACGAGCCAAGTATAAGCGACCGAACCACCTTTAGTATTAGAAATAAACGCTAACAAACCAATTGCCGTCGTCAAAACCAATGCTGCCACAGGTACACCGCGTTTGGACACTTTACCAAAAATCTTAGGGGCTTCACCCTTACGCGCCATGGCAAACAACATACGTGATGATGCATAAGATCCAGAATTCGCTGATGATACAATTGATGTCAAAATAACAGCATTCATCAAACTGGCTGCAAAAGCGATACCCGCATTTTTAAAGACAATCGTAAATGGTGATACAGCAATATTTTCAGTTGATGAACTTAACAAACGTGGATCTTGGTAGTAAACCAAAGCCGAAATCACAAAAATTGCTAAAATATAAAACAACAAAATTCGCCAAAAGACTTGATTGATAGCCTTGGGCACTGATTTGTCAGGGTCTTGTGCTTCTCCAGCAGTAATACCAATTAGCTCAGTCCCTTGGAAAGAAAATCCTGCCACGACAAAGACTGACAAAATGGCTTGTGGTCCGCCAACGAAGCCATGGTTGCCAACTGATAAGTTTTTCATGACATTGACGTCAGAATGAATAACGCCAAAGATTGTTGCCACGCCAACCACCAAAAAGACGATGATTGTAATCACTTTAATCATTGACAACCAAAATTCAGCTTCACCAAAAGCTCCAACGGAGAACAAATTAATCAAAAAGATGAATGCCAAAGCAACGGCTGAAAAAATCCAACCCGGTGTATTTGGCCACCAAAACTTGGCAACTAATCCAACAGCCACAATATCAACCGCCAGCGTGATCGCCCAATTGAACCAATAATTCCAGCCCATCGCAAATCCTAATGCGGTATCAACATATTTACCTGCATAATCTGAAAATGAACCAGAAGTTGGTGCATAAGTCGCCATTTCTCCTAAACTGGTCATCAAAAAATAAACCATCACGCCAATCGCTAAATAAGCGACAATAGCGCCCATTGGACCAGCCTGCGCCACTGTGGCACCCGAAGCAACAAACAACCCCGTACCAATTGATCCACCTAACGCAATCATCGACACATGACGTGTTTTTAGATTTCGTTTAACTTGCCCACTATCCTCAGACATAAAAAATTCTCCTTTTCCCAACAAAAAACCTCTTCCTGCTCACACAGAAAGAGGTTTAAAAAGTCATTTTCTTAATCACTTTTCAAAGCGCACCGTATTACTACGACAGTCTAGTAACTGTTAATTACCAGCCCAAACATCATATTGCCAGATGACATTTTCGGCAATCGCCCCTTTAACATAACATCAACGTCTTGGCAGACTCAATTATGCGACTCATGTTGATTGCAACCTCTTTGATATATTAGTAAAAGCATATCACAATCAAACCCGACCGTCAATTTTTAGGGCATGTTGCCATTGACGAGCTCGCTTGCGATACGTTTGTGCGGTTAATTGCCACCAAAAATAGCCAAATAATAACGCGCCAAGACCGCTAGATAATAACATGTTATTGATTTGGACCAATGAAATCATCATGAAAATCCAAAATACACCAATCAGCCAATTCATCATTATCTGCAATCGCCTTGATTGAAATAAACGTGGCACAATCAATGCTACCACCAAGAATAAGATTTGCGACCACCATACCAACAATAAATTTGGCATCATATCACGTAGCTTTAGCCCATTATCCCAAGAGATACCAACTACGATGGCAACAATCAAACACACTAACATCCCCATTGATTGTGAAATAATGAACCACCACATCGCGATTTTGTATTGTGCCAGATAAAGAACACCAGCCATCAAAGCGATAAATGGCAGGACTACCCAATAATGCGCAAACAGATGCCCTATTGTTATCAAAGCTTGCAGAGAATGTGGCAACATATTTTGAACCACTAAGGTAGCTGCATCATCCCCAAATGTCAACAAAACCGCGTTAAACCTGACGGCAAGGCAAAACACAGCAAATACTAGACCAAAAATAATAATCAACAATTTTCGTAATTTATCAGGTTGAATTAACACAAATACACTTCCGTTCACCCGCCATGACGCAGTAAACGCTCTCCCAATTTATTAAAATTCTACAAACACGTTTGCTTATCGTACATAATAATTGTAGCATTGTGTAGAATATAATTATTGAAAAAACAGTGAAGTGGTAGGAATTTAATCTTGGCTTTAACTTTGTCCATTATCATTATGCTATTGGTTGGTGTTCTTGCCGGAGTCCTTGGGGCGCTTTTGGGCCTTGGTGGTGGCATGATTGTCACGCCAATCTTAGTGATTGGTTTTAATATTCCTATTCACTACGCAATCGGTGCCAGTATTGTCGCTGTGATTGCGACTTCATCTGGTGCTTCAATCGCATATTTAAAAGACGACATGTTGAATTTGCGTGTCGCTATGTTACTCGAAATTTTTACGACAATTGGTGCGCTGGTCGGCGCAATATGTGCAGGCCTTTTCGCCCCAATTTGGTTAAATTTCCTTTTTGGCGTGCTACTAGTTTATCAATCTTACCGGATGTGGCGTAAATTGCACGTACACAACCAAGCTGATTTGGTCGCACGCGATGACCCACTCGCCAACAAGTTGCAACTCAACACCGCATACTATGACAAAGCACTGAATCAAACCATTGATTATCGTGTGGAGAATATTCCCGGTGGCGCTGTTGTGATGTTATGGGCTGGCCTCGCTTCTGGTTTATTAGGCATTGGTTCTGGTATGTTCAAAGTGTTTGCCATGGACGGTATCATGAAAATGCCACTCAAGCCTGCCAGCGCGACCTCTAATTTAATGATGGGTGTCACGGCCGCAGCCAGCGCCCTCGTTTATTTTTTTAATGGCACTATTCGAGCCGACATCGCCGTCCCAATTGCTCTAGGTATCGTTTTAGGTGCAACAATTGGGGCAGGCATCATGCCATATGTACCAGCAATACCGACAACTATTTATCCCAGTTGTCGGTATTGCTGGTATACAACTCTTGCTCAAAGCATTTAATATTACATTATATTGAGGCCCTCACCTATGCCCACTAATCAAGCAGAAAAAGATTTAGAACGTCAAATTGGCATTGTTTTAAGAATTGGCGTTATGATTGCTGTTGTTGTGATGATTCTTGGTTTTGCTTGCTACCTCATTAATGGTGCCAAAACCGGTTTCCCCGACAACCAATTTCCGCGTCAACTAGCACAGATTGTACATGGTTCCTATCATTTTCAAGCTGGCGCTCTCATGATGTTAGGACTATTTTTACTCATTCTAACGCCTGTTTTACGAATTATCGCTTCCATTTATGCTTTCACCAAAATTAAAGATTGGCGATATGCTGGCATTACCCTCGCAGTTTTCATTATTTTACTCGT
The DNA here is from genome assembly GCF_002095565.1 of Leuconostoc sp. BM2. Lineage (NCBI taxonomy): Bacteria > Bacillati > Bacillota > Bacilli > Lactobacillales > Lactobacillaceae > Leuconostoc > Leuconostoc sp. BM2. Next base: position 4,770 of record NZ_MOWQ01000004.1, read on the forward strand.
TGCCATGTTCATTGGCCAACACTAATCGGAGATCATCATGGCAGAAAATCAAACAAAGTCTCGTACAGATCGTTTTAAGAAACCAACCCACAAATTGCGAAATATGATTTTAGCAATCATCGCTGTATTAGCAATCACGGCCGGTGGCTTCGCGTGGTACGCAATTAATAACGCTAAATCAACAATTGATAAGGTTTATAAGAGCACAGGCACTAAAAAGGCCCGCAATGTCTCAAGCGTTGTTTCTAGTGGTAAACCATTATCTATTCTATTGTTTGGAACTGATACAGGCGAACTTGGTCGTACTTACAAAGGACGTACCGATTCAATGATGTTATTGCTTATCAATCCCAAAACAGAAAAAACGACAATGATTTCAATTCCTCGTGACGCAATGGTTGCCATCCCCGGTTATGAAGATACTTTCCCACAAAAAATGAATGCCGCTTATGCCTATGGTTCAACATCAACGGCCATCAAAACTGTTGAAGCTTATCTTAATATTCCAGTTGATTTCTATGCGTTAGTAAATATGGCTGGTTTGGAAAAAATGGTCACCCAAGTTGGCGGTATTTCCGTAAAGTCACTACTTGATTTTACTTATAGCCAAGACACCGCTCACGATTACGGTCCCAACTTATACCGGTTCCACAAAGGTAGTACCGGTTATGAACACTCTGATGACAATGGTGTCACATGGTCTGCAACAAAGCATGTTATGACCGGCGATGCAGCACTAGCCTTCTCTCGGATGCGCTATGACGATCCTGAAGGTGATTATGGCCGTCAAAAGCGTCAACGTCTCGTTCTTGAAGGTTTGATTAAAAAATCTGCCAATGTTTCAAGCCTCTTGAACAATTCATTTATGACAACGCTTAGTAAAAATGTCCTCACTGATTTGACATTTGGTGACATGACAACAATCGCAAGTAAATATATTAAAGCCAAGAATAATATTGTGAGTGAACATATTCAAGGCGTGGGAACAAGCTATCCAGACGCTTCTGGTAATGCCATTTCTTATGAAGTCGTGACACAGAAAGAAAAGCAACGTGTAACTAACCTAGCTCGTAAAGCACTAGGGTTAAAGGCAGCAACAACTGGTCCGGCCTATGGTGGTGAAGTACCAAGCACACTACAAGCCGTGGCTGCTTCTCTCCGACCTGCAGATGATGAGTCCTCAAGTAGCACTGAAAGTTCATCTGACACGTCGACAGAGAGTTCTTCTGATCAATAATTTTATCATTTTAAAACCCCTGAAAAATTAATTTCGGGGGTTTCTTTTTGATTAAAACACTTACTTTTTAAGTTGTCGCTTTGATAGAATCAGATAGACCGGCAAGCCCATCGCGACCACGGCAATTGATATTACAACACCAGAAAAATCATGCAAAATTTCTGAAATTTCCACGTAAAGTGAACCTGCAATTGCTAGTATTGGGATAAACGGATATAAGGGTGCTGAAAATGCTCTATTAACGCCAGTCGGATCTTTGTGTCGCAAAATGAGAACCCCGACAAATGCCAAAATATAGAACAAGAAAGTCGTGAACATGGCAATGTCAGTGAGTCGATCAGGATTAGTCAACAATAACATTAAGTCGCCCAGCACAATCATAAACCAAATCGCAGCATTAGGTGTTTTGGTCCGCATGTTAATCTTAGAAAACGTTTTTGCAAACGGGAATAAGCCATCTCGCGCCATTGCAAATAACACACGTGGAAATGAAACAATTTTACCATTGAGTGTCCCTAGTAATGAAATTAAAACCGCCACACTCATCAAACGACCACCAACGACACCAAAGGCACTGGTTGCCATATGAATTGTTGTATTTTGACCCAGCGCAACAATCTTTGATGCCTCTAAGCTTCTGTATGTCCCATAACTGACCCCGACGTAAGAGATAATGACAATAATCAAACCAAATACAATTGCCTTTGGTAGAACTTTTTGCGGATTTTTAATTTCACCACTAATATTTGCCAAAGTTACCCAGCCGTCGTAAGCAAATAGCGTTGCTAAAATAGCGACCCCAAATCCCCCACTATTAGTGTGTGCTACCGCAGTAACTGTCTGTCCCAACGCTTCATGCTGTCCAAAAAACATACCAAAAATGATCAACGCAACAATCGGCAACATCTTAAGTGTCGTCGTCAATATCTGAAAGCCAGCACTGAAACGATTAGGAATTGAGTTGATTATGCCAACAAACGCTAACGCAATAATCGCTGAGGGTATCGCCCACATTTTGGGTAATTGAAACAAGTCAACAAACAATATCCCAAAGTAAGCAGAAATAGATCCCATCATAGCCGGTCCATAAAATATGACTTGCATCCACCCTGCTAAATAGCCCCAAACTTTGCCATAAATTTTTTCAATATAAATGTATAAGCCGCCAGTTTTAGCCATTTGGGAACCAATTTCAGCAACACTCATACCGGAGGCCAGTGTCAAAATACCACCAGCCGCCCATGCAATTAATGCGGACGTCGTACTACCAGCCGACGCTAATACGCTACCTTGTTTAAAAAAAATCCCTGAACCAATGATTGTGCCAACCACTAAAGCCAGTGATGCAGTCAGGCCGAAGCCGCGGTTGAGTTGTGCTTTATTATCCATATCGTCCCCTGATTTTGTTTCTATCTTGCCATTATATACTATTTTAATTTATCATATTTTAACAATTTGTGTCTTTTTTATGCCACTATTACTATGATCGACACTAAAAAAGCAATCTTTTCAGATTGCTGTGATTTATTTAGTCGAAATAATCAATGCCCATTGCATGGCGTACATCTTTCATTGTTGACTCTGCTACTTCATTAGCATGATCAGAGCCAGCCTTTAACATAGCCATCACAGCTGGAATATCTTGGGCAAATGTTTCACGTCGTTGACGAATAGGTGCCATTTCAGCTTCCATCACTTCAATCAAGTGCTTTTTGATTTTCATGTCGCCAAGGCCACCAGCAGTGTATTGCTCTTTTAATGCCTGCACACGTTGCTTATCAGGATCAAAAATATCCAAATAAGTAAAGACGACATTGCCTTCAACATGACCGGGATCATCAATGTTTATGTGCAATGGGTCAGTGTACATCGACTTGACTTTTTTAGCTAATGTGTCTGCATCATCACTAATATAAATACCGTTGTTCAGTGATTTTGACATTTTAGCATTACCATCAATGCCCGGTAGACGTCCTTGCCCCTTCGGTGGAAAGACACCGACAGGCTCAACCAATACTTCTGATTGATAAGCATTTTTGAATGAACGAACTAGCTCGCGTGTCTGTTCAATCATGGGTTCTTGATCATCACCAACCGGCACTTTTGTGGCCCTGAAAATTGCAATATCGGCCGCTTGAGACACAGGATAAGTCAAAAATCCCGCTGGAATACCCTCTCCAAAACCTTTTTGTTGAATTTCTGATTTAACAGTCGGATTGCGTTGCAGACGTGCCACACTGACCAAATTCATAAAATATTCAGTTAATTCTGGCAACCCAGTAATTTGAGATTGTACAAAAATCGTTGATTTAGTAGGATCAATACCAACTGCCAAATAATCCAATGCAACTTCTGTTAGCGAACGGCGAATTTTTTCAGGATTACGAGCGTTGTCTGTAAAAGCTTGCGTGTCAGCAATCATAATAAATGGATCAAATTCACCAGAATCTTGCATTGCCACACGATTTTTCAATGAGCCAATATAATGCCCAATATGCAATTTACCAGTTGGTCGATCACCCGTTAAATAAATTTCTTTTGCCATGTTTAACCTCGATTTAATTGATTAGCTTATTTCATTATACTTGAAAAAACACACCACGTGATAAGAAATATCGTCTAAGTTTGACATTAGGTTTAAAAACTTATACACTATCACTATTAAGAAAAAGAGGTACGGGAACTTGTTGAACGAATTTTAAGATGTAGTGACAAAAAACAGGCAACTGTTTTGGTGCGCTTTTCTTGAGATTGGTCTGCAATTTTCGTCAACACGTTAAATGCCCCAGTCTCGTAGTTTGATTGGAGGCATTTTTTGATGCGAGAAACACCCCGAAAAGTATTTTTAGTTGGCTTGACAACGAGTCAGGCAAATTTAACTTATGAATTAGAAGAATTAGGCAACCTAGCAAAAGCAAATAACTTAGACCCAGTTGAGACGTTCACCCAAAAACTGGAACGCCCTAACCCAGCAACTTATTTTGGTAAAGGCAAAGTTGAGGAAATTAGCGCGGCAGTAGCAACTTACGAGGTCGACATGATTGTGGCTAACGACGAGTTGACACCTTCGCAAATCCGTAATTTGGAAAAAGCAACCAACGCGACTGTGGTGGACCGCACTGGTTTGATTTTAGATATTTTTGCACAACGTGCGCAAACTAAAGTGGCCCAATTACAGGTTCAATTGGCGCGTTTGCAATATCAGTTAACAAGATTACGTACAAGTATGTCAATCACGCTGGATCAGCAAACTGGTGCTGGTGGTGGTGGCTTTACGTCACGAGGCGCTGGAGAAACCAAACTCGAACAATCTCGTCGCCGTATTACAGCTCAAATGGTTCATATTCGTCAAGAATTAGCAGACCTTGAGAAAGGTGAGACAACACGTTCAGCACAACGCCAAAATAACGATTTACCAAGTGTAGCCTTGGTCGGCTACACTAACGCAGGTAAATCGACACTAATGAACCGGCTGTTGGCGCGTTTTGGTGTTGGTGCTAATAACGATGATAGCAAACAAGTTTTTGAAAAAGATATGCTTTTTGCCACTTTGAACACAACCGTGCGCCAACTGACATTACCAGATAAAAAACAATTTTTGCTCAGTGATACCGTTGGTTTTGTCTCTAAATTACCTCACAACTTAGTCGCTGCTTTTAAATCGACTTTGCAAGAAGCGGCCAGCGCAGATTTACTGCTACACGTTGTTGATGTCTCTGATCCTCACTATCAAGACATGATGACCACGACCAGCCAAACATTACAAGAAATTGGTGTTAGCGGTCGACAAACCATCACAGTTTATAATAAAGCTGATCGTACCGAGCTCGTTTTTCCAGAAGTAACTGGTGAAAATGCAATTACCATTTCTGCTTTAGATATTGCTTCCCAAGATGCCTTAATTGATCTCATCAAACAACATGTGTTCAAAGATGTTGCAGTCGTCAACTTGCACATTCCTTTTGACAAAGGTAACGTTCAGGCTCAGCTCGCCGCAAAACACACATTTTTACAGGAAGATTATGATGATACTGGCACTCTGATAACAGTTGAGCTGTCAACTAATGAACGCGAGACTTTCAGAGATTATATCGTTTAAAAAAAGGGCAGCAAACCAATTATGGTTTGCTGCCCTTTTAATATTTCTCGTTCATCGGGATGACGAGATTTGAACTCACGACCCCCACGTCCCGAACATGGTGCTCTACCAAGCTGAGCTACATCCCGTTGATACGAGAATAATTTTAACGCAATCAATGCGCCAATTCAAATTTTAATACGCTAATGTTTCACCTTTTGTTGGTAGATAGACATTCAAACCTACTTTGCGTAATGCTTCTGCTTCTTTTTCTGGCTTGAACGAATGCCAAGTAACAGTCTTTTGAGCATTGACATGTTGTGCTAATGCCACCAAATCTTCTGGCTTGGCGTGACCACTTGCACCCAAGCGTTGGAGCTCGACATGATTGGCATCTAAGTATGCCTGTAATTCGGCAAATCGAGGATCATACTCTCCTAAAGGTTCGCCATTCATGTGTAGATATACAAATTGACCATCAAATTGATCTAAATCATGTAATTGATTAAAGTGATTTTGAATAACATAATGATGAGGTCGTGCCAAAGCGGCTTCCCAATCAATTTCTTTAACATCCGCAACACCCATTGCCCGCATAATTGTAGCAAATTGCTTATCCCAAAGGATTTCACGACCATGCAGCCGTGCTGTATTTTGCAGAGCCTCTAAGCGATCAATGTTACGTTCATAAGGATTAATGACAACCAATTGATGATGTTCATCTAAAATTTGTCCAAAATCTTGTTGCAATGACATCTCAGTATGGCGCACATGTTCCTTTTCGTCATCGGCATCAAAGCTAAATTCTGTACCTTCTAACAAAAATAAATCAATGTGTGCTTCACGTAAGATGTCTGCCCAATGATTGACACGTTCGGGGTGCGGACCATCAAGTCGCACATCCCCACTATGAACAAACGTGTGTACACCGTCACGGACACGAATTGCAGCAGCACCACGTGCATCATGGTCAGTCTCAAAAAATGTAACTTCAAAATCACCAAACATCATTGGCGTCTCAAATGGGATTACTTTGATAGTCGCATTAGGTGCAGATTCGGTCCCTAATTCAGTCAAAACATGGTATAAATCAGCCGAAGCTTGACTCATGTACACATCGGTTAGCTTGGTTAGATACTTCAACGCGCCCATATGATCCAGATGTAAATGAGAAACAAAAATGGTTGTTGTCTTATCACTTTCAACGTCAGTGAATAAATCAGGTAGTGCTGGTAATGTCCCATCTGCTAATAAATCGCCAGTCGGTGTTTCAGCCGGTGCAAAATTAACACCGAAGTCCATCACTAATCGTGTATTCCCCTCTGTGAACGAGACCACATTACCACCAATTGTATTCAGTCCATTTAAAAATTGTACTTGCGTACTCATTATTTATTCTCTTTCAAAGTCTTCTTTGTTTGATCAGATAAAGTTTTCAAAGCGTCTGCAGCAGGTGTTTTCTTCGTCAACATTGAATCAACAGCATTCAGCAAGTTCGTACGATAGTCTTGGTAACCCAAGAATGCAGTATCTGAGAAGGCTCCTGGTAATGAGTCTGACGCTGCTTTAGCTAATGGGTTCTTCTTTAGGTATGCTTTATAAGCAGATGACTTAGTTGCTTTCTTAGTAATTGGCAAGTAACCTGTGGCTTCTGCCCACTTTTCAGTTTGCTTATCAGACATCAAATATTTCATGAATGCCCAAGCGCCTGCTTGTTGCTTCTTAGAGGCTGTTGCCGTAACTACTAAGCTATTACCAGCCAAAACAGTTGCTGATTTGCCCTTATAAGATGGTAATGGTGCTGTACCCCAATCAAAGTCTTTAGCTGCAGCTGCTTGTGTTGCTGTAATTCCTGCAGATGATGAGAAAGTCAAAGCTGTCTTACCATTAACAAAGTTTGTTGTGCCGTAGATATCAGAACCAGCCGTTTTAGCAGTGCCATCAGCGACCATATCGGTAATTAACTTGGCAGCAGCCACTGCTTTCTTTGAGTCAACATTAACTTTGTCTTTGCTAGTTACCAATGATACACCAGCCGAACGGACCATTGAATTCCATTCCATATCAAATGACTTATCAAAGCCTACTGTTGCAATGCCATCTTTCTTCAAAACGTCAGACATCTTTGCAATATCATCCCAGGTTTTTGGTACTGATAAATTGTATTTCTTCAGAAGCGTTTTGTTATAGAACATTTCTCGTACAGAGGCTGAGAAAGGTGTTGAATAGAATTCACCCTTATACTTAGATTGTTGCAAGAAACCAGAATAAATATTGTTTAGTTGCTTCTTTGACAATCCATTCTTACCATCAACCTGTGATTGAAGTGAAGTTACAATACCGTCTTTTACGTAATCAGGCACTTGTGTGTAAGTTGCTTGCGCCATAACCGGCAAAGTTTTTGACTTCGCACCAGCCATGATTTTTTGGTTCAAAGTCGTATAGTCACCTTGCGCAGTTGCCACAATTTTATACTTACTTTGTGATTTGTTGAAGGCATCAATACGCTTTTGCAAAGCGTCTTTGTATGTGCCAGCCATGGCGTGCCAAAATGTGACTTTAACTGGTTTCGTTGCTGCACTCACTGTCTCTGTATGCACAGCCGACAAACCTGCAAAAGATGAACTTGCCATAATCGTGATAGCAGCCAAAGCTGCAACTTTCTTCCCAGTACTCATGTGTACATGTTTCCTTTCGTGTTCCCAAAAAATTTTAGCTGCTTTTTATAAGCAGTAAAGAGATATCATGTCCCATCACATCTCTTTACTGCCCACAAAATGTGGACTGTAAGTTAACCCTTAATGCCGCCACCGGAAATACCAGCAACAACATATTTATTCAAGAATAAGTACAAGATAACCATAGGTAGAATCACAAACGTCGACGCTGCCATCAATTCTGGATAATTGACACCTGAATCTGAACTGAACGCTTGTAACCCAACAGGTAGAGTACGCATCTTGTCTGTATTTGTGACAATTAATGGCCACATAAATGAGTTCCATGAGCCAATAATTTGTAACAAGCCAATTGCCGTAATGGACGACTTAGCATTTGGTACCAAAATTTGCCAAAGAAACTTCCATTCAGAAGCACCATCAAGCTTGGCGGCGTAATAAAGCTGGTCCGGCACACTGGCAAAAGATTGACGCAAAGTAAATACTGCAAAGAAACTAGCTAACCATGGAATAATCAAAGCACCATAAGTATTCACTAGATGTATTTGTGATAGTGTCACGAAGTTAGGAATAATCAGCATTTCCCCTGGCACCATCATTGTTGCTAACAAAATAGTGAAGAGCGTTTTTTTGCCGAAAAAATTCATTTTAGCAAACGCAAATGCTGCCATGATAGCCGTGATAATCTGACCTATTGTGGTCACAAATGATACAACTGCCGAATTCAGAAGATACGTTGCAAAAGGTGCTGCCTTCCAAGCTGAAATCCAATTAGTGATTTGAAGCTTTTTTGGCAACCAAGTTGGTGGTGTTTGTAATGCTTCAAAACCAGTTTTAAATGATGTTGATACCATCCAAAAGAATGGCAATAACATTGTCAGTGCACCAATCACTAACAGTAAGTAAACGATTGTTCTTGATATTGTCTTTTTCATCGTCGACCCCTCTTAGTAATGAACATGTTTTTTGCTAAACCATGTCTGCAATAATGTCACAATTAAAATCATAAAGAATAGTACAACACCTGCGGCTGCAGCGATACCGTATTTGTTTTGCTCATAAAACATACGATATAAGTAAAATACAACTGTCATTGCAGCATTTCCAGGTCCTGCCTGTCCGCCAAACAATGAGAATATTTCATCAAAAACCTTAAATGATCCAATCACAGCATTGACGGCAATCAAAAACGTCATAGGACTAATCATTGGCACTGTAACATGCAAAAAACGATTCCAAGCGTTGGCACCATCTAAGGTCGCCGCGCTATATAGTCGTTTGTCAACATTATTGAGAGCAACCAAGAAAAGCATAATATTGAAGCCCAAACTCTTCCAAATAGCCAAAATAATCAACGCTGGCAATGCCCATGTTGGATCATTCAACCAGTCAATTGGATGGATACCCACAAAGCTCAAAAAATAATTCAATAAGCCCGCATCTTTGTTATAAATCCACTTCCAAACCATTGATATAGCAACAATACTGGTCACAAATGGTAGAAAATAGATGGTACGGAAGAACCCAGCCAACACTTTAATCTGGTTTAAAAGCACAGCCACGGTCAAAGAAATGATAATTTCTAATGGGACAACACCAACAACGAAAATTAAAGTGTTCGCCACAGCAGAATGAAATAATGGGTCTTCCCATAAATATTTAAAGTTATCAAAACCAAGCGCCATTACTTGGTTCGTGAAAAAGTTATATTGCGTATAAAAACTCATCGCCAAACTTGACACAATCGGGTATAAACTAAAAATCGCAACGATGATTAGCATTGGCAAGACATAAAGCCACCCTTTTAATGTCTGTTTCCAAGTAGGCTTTTGATTGTTCATCATGCGTGATCACCCCTTAGTGGCAATCGCTGACCACTTTGATCGAAGGCGTAAACACCACTAAGTGCGGCAAAGAGTGTTGTTTCTTGTTCCAAAGGTGCTGCCGTTGTGACTTCTGTTGCAACTAGTTGTTGTGACCCAACTGAAATCGCCGCTTGTCGATCACGTCCAAATGACAATACTTCATGGACAACCGCTTGCATTTTGATGGCAGGTTCTTTTACCTCATTTGTTAATGATTCGGCACGAATACCAATTGTAGCAACATCGCCATCAAATAATCGTCTCACCTCTTCATCAAACTGGTCTGCTGGTACCATATTTAGCGCAGGTTCTCCGATAAAGCTAGCGACAAATTGATTGTTTGGGTTTTCATATAGTGATTGCGGTGCATCATATTGCTGAATTCGGCCATCATTTAATAGCATGATTTTATCAGCAACATGCATTGCTTCACTCTGATCATGTGTGACAAATACCGTTGTGACGCCTGTTTCCTTTTGAATACGGCGAATTTCCTCACGCATTTCAACTCTGAGACGTGCGTCAAGATTAGATAAGGGTTCATCAAGCAACAAAATGTTAGGTGATTTTGCTAAAGCACGTGCAATGGCAACACGTTGTTGCTGGCCACCAGACAGATCACTTGGTTTTTTGTTAATTTGATCAGCGACACGGACAAGTTCGGCTAATTCTAGCGCACGCTGTTTACGCGTGGCTTTATCCACCTTAGCCATTTTCATCGGGAAAATGATGTTATCTAAAACAGTCATATGAGGATACAAGGCATAGTTTTGGAAAACCATCCCAACACCACGTTCCAACGCATCTTGCTTTGTCACATCTTTGTCCCCAAAGTATATATTGCCACTTGTCGCTGATAATAGACCTGAAATCAAATTCAGCGTGGTAGATTTACCACCACCTGAAGGTCCTAAGAGTGCAACGAGTTGTCCGTCTGTGATATCGAAATCCATGTCATGTAAGACTTCAACGCCATTTGGATAGGTCAAAGTCACGTGATTAAATTTAACTTCCACTGTGTTTCTCTCTTCTTTTTTTGTTATAAATTAGTATAGATGAAATAATCTGCCCTGTGCAAATAAAATGTAGAATTTGTGGGTAAAGATGTCAAGTTAGATTACACAAAAAAAACTTTGAATAATTACTCATTTAAAGCTTTCATAAATTATGCCGACCGCCGGGCTCAAACCGGCGACCCCCTCATTACTAGTGAGGTGCTCTATCAACTGAGCTAGGTCGGCAGATCAAAGTACTCAAGTATTATATCAAATAATACCAGATACCTCAATATAATAATATGGCGGCGACCATATTATACGGGTGACAGGAATCGAACCTGCACGGATTTCTCCACTGGAACCTAAATCCAGCGCGTCTGCCAGTTCCGCCACACCCGCATATCTAACACAACCCTTTAATTTTACTGGAAAAATGATTATACGTCAAGCGTTTATTTACCTTTGATCACAAATAAGCGTAACATAGAAGTAGTGAGGAAAAACAACAAATGACAAAAAGAAACGTTACAACAGTAATCGAAGCAAAGCACAACATTGAATTATTATACTTATCGCTACAATCTAAGCTTATTGTCCCAGGTATTCGCGATATCACTGATGTTCTATTACAAGTTAACAAACAAATAGACACCAGTAAAAATCCAGAGGCTTTAATAAACAGAATGGTTAATTATATCCGTATCACGGCCTCGTCTGAAAAACTTCATTTTTCAAAAGCTGATGAAAAACTGATTATTGATTTAGGCGTGATCGGACAACAAGCTGGTCTGAATGGTCAATATATGGCCGATTTTTCTGATAAATCACAATTTTATAGTTACGCTGACACATATAGATAGATTGTAATTAGTTAGCCACTTTCATCATCAAAAAAGGTTCGATACACTATTTTCTGTATCGAACCTTTTAATGTTCATAGTCCTATTTTAGTCACAATCATTAGGCTTTTTGTTTTAAATCACGTTCTCTTACTAACAAATCAAGTAAAATCCCATTTTGTACCAACGCTTGCCACATCCCCGGTGTGTATTTTTCACCGCGAATAATCGCTGATACAATTGCTCTTATTAAGCTATAATCCTGAGACGTATTCGCTAATTGGGCTACATCTGCCTCTGCCAAACCTTCATGAAATTGATGTTGGCGCAACGTGCGATCAAAATTTCTATCATATTCATCCGACTTAAAATAACTTTGCGCAAACGTCAAAATATCAGCCGTATAAGACGGGTATGTCGTCTCATGCCATGGAATTGCTTGCCCTTTTGCCTGCCGTAAAATACTAATATTTTTGTCAAAATCAAATGCTTGCATTGCGATACCTCTTTCTATGGTATGATTATATCACTTATTTTTAGTAAGTTCACGCATTTGTGTGCCAAATTTGATGACAGTTCTGAGCACAGCATAGACTGGCACCACCAAAATCATGCCAACGATACCTTTCAAGTTACCCGCTACCATCAGTAAAATCATGATTGTCAGCGGATGAATCTGTAATGATTTACCAATCACATTTGGATAAATAAAGTTGCCATCCAATTGCTGAACAACTGTCATAACAACTAATACCAAAATCATTTGCTTCCAAGATTGCGTTCCTGCCACTATTAAGGAAGGAATGACACCAATCCAGGGACCTACATAAGGGACAATATTAGTAATGCCGGCGATGACCCCTAAAAGCCAAGCATAAGGTTGACCGATGATTAGGTAGCCAATCGCCATTGCCACCCCGACAAACAGCATCTCAATCGCTTGACCAGAAATATACTTTTCAATCGTGTGGTCCATCTTATTTGTCAAATCTGCAACATTATCAGCAAAGCGATCAGGAAAAAGACGTTGTAAAGCTGGCAGAAGACGATTGCCGTCACTTAACATATAGAATAAAACAACCGGTATTGTCACTAAATTAATGGTCACTGACGTGATTGTTGAAATCACATTGCCTAGCGTCCCCGCCGTAATAGTCAAAAACGAAGCTGCATACTTTCCAACAGCGCTTTTCACCTCATCAACATCAATCGACAAATGCAAACTGTTAAACCATTTACTTTGCAACGTATCATTAACATAAGATTGGACCGTCTTAGCAAATCCCGGCAAAGCATTGATCAAATTGGTCATTTCACGAACCAAGGTTGGCACCAGCAATATTAAAGCCCCACCAATCACAGTCAAAAATAGCACAAATGTTATGATCACTGCCAGTTGATGTGGCATTTTATGATTTTTAATGGTGATTTTTTCAAGTAAGGTCAAGATTGGTTTCAAGACATAATACAAAAAGCCGGCCACAATTAACGGAACGAATACCGTTGAAATGAAAACTGATATCGGCTGCATCAAAAAATCAAACCGTGACACAATCCAAATTAGTGCCGACAGTGCTAATAATTCTATTGTCCAAAAAAACAAATTTTTATATTTCAGATTCGGAAACATTTAATTTCTCCAGCAATTTATATTGTAATTTTGGCAGACTTAATGCTGCCAATTCTTCTTGATTAAAGTATTTTTGCCATGAATCCGGCGTAATCGATGTCGATTTGACCAACCAAATTTCCCAACGGCGATGTGTGAAAATATGAACCACGGGCTTAATATTGAGCATGTTGCCTTGAATATCTTCCACACTGTTAATTGGTGTTAGTGGGAACGTCCAAAAATTAGCTAACAATCCTGTTTCTGGCCTTTGTTCTAAAAGTAGAGCGCCATTTTTCTCATAAACATGAGCGACAAACAGTTGCTTGACTGGTTTTGGTTTGGGTGTTTTAACCGGATAATGACTTTCAACACCATCACGATAGGCCGCATTAAAAGATTTGACTGGTGAATGTTGCGTGTCAGCGTTTTTAGCGGACATATAGCTAGCACCTAAGTCCATAATGGCCTGATTAAAGTCCCCCGGCCGTTTAGGATCAACAATTGGCAAAATGGCATCATAAAATATTTGCCGTGACTTAGGTTGTGCAATGTCTGCATCAATCTTTAATAACCGACTAAATACGCGATACTGATTACCATCAACTGCTGGTACCACTTCGCCAAAACTGATTGAAGCAATCGCAGCAGCCGTGTATGGCCCAACGCCCGGCAAAGTCTGCAACTCTTTACTTGTCGTCGGCCACTCACCATCATATTCACGAACAACATACTGCGCTGCTTTTTGTAAATTGCGCGCCCGCGAATAATAACCAAGTCCTTCCCATAATTTTAACACAACTTCCTCAGGTGCCTGTGCTAAAGCGCTCACTGTTGGTAACTGCTGCATAAATCGTTCAAAATAAGGGATTACCGTGGCAACTTGTGTTTGCTGTAACATTATTTCTGAAACCATTACGCGGTAAGGATCGTGATTTTGCCGCCAAGGTAAGGTTTTACGCCCCTCGTCATCATACCAATGAAGTAGTGTTTCTCGAAAAGATTCAATTGTTTGTTGAGACCATTTTTCCATAATATCTATTGTAGCACTTGTAATTGCTATTTTTTTACAGTATAATATTTATTTGTATGGAAAACATTGGATAAAAAAGGAGCACTATCATGGCATTAAAGAAGCCTCTTAACTCATTCGCCCGTGCCCGCAAAGTTAGTCACAGCGCTGCGAAGAAGCAACGTCAAGCTGCTATTGCAAAGTTGCAACAATGGGCCAAAGGTAAGTCAGAAGAATTACCTACGACAAAGTAAGTTTGACTTAAAAAAACAAAACCAGTATACGTACTGGTTTTGTTTTTTTAACAGCAACACTTTGATAACTAAAATTTCAAAAAGAAAGGATGTTATTGCTTGAATATATCTCAAAAAAATCGCACAATTTTAATCATTTTAGTGATTGGTACTTTCCTTGGCTTCTTAAATCAAACACTGATGAACGTTGCCCTACCTGATATTATGCGTGAATTTCACATTTCAACCGCATTAGGACAGTGGCTAACCAATGGTTATATGTTAGTCAATGGCATTATGGTACCTTTAACTGCCTTCCTCATTCAACGCCTAACAACACGTGCGCTTTATCTGACAGCGGTTGGTCTATTTGCGATTGGAACGATTACTGCTGGCTTTGCGCCTAACTTTGAAATTTTGATCACGGGTCGTATGATTCAAGCAATGGGCGCCGGTGTTTTTGGACCATTAATGAATGTCGTTGTGATGAATTTATTTGCCCCTGATCGTCGTGGATCGGCAATGGGAACGATTGGGTTGGCGCTAAACTTTGCGCCAGCCCTAGGGCCGAGCTTGTCTGGATTTATTGTAACTAATCTGAATTGGCGTTTTCTGTTTTACATTGTTGCACCCCTCATTATTGCTAATTTTATTTTGGCATATTTTCTCTTAAACAACATTGGCACACCAAAACGATTAAAGTTCGATGTACTCGGTGTTATTCTATCAAGTATTGGTTTAGGATCGTTACTTTACGGCTTTTCAAATGCAGGCGGTACCCCGTGGCATGACTTCACTGTTTGGGGTTTTGTGGTAATTGGCTTGGTTGTCACAACATTATTCATCCTTCATCAATTGCATACGTCAACGCCATTGCTTAACATGAGCGTTTTTTCTCATCGAGAGTTCAATGTTGCTGTTTTGATTAATATTGTTTTGATGATGGCTATGTACGGTGGTGCGTTAATGTTACCACTTTATATGCAAAATGTCCGTGGTGCTTCTGCCTTTATTTCTGGTTTGGTTTTATTCCCCGGGGCATTGGTTACAGCATTTTTGTCACCATGGAGTGGCCGCTTATATGATCGCTATGGTGCCAAATATCTCACCCTTACCGGTATCTTAATTACCGCTGTGGGTACTTTTATTCTTGCTTCATTAACGTTGACAACGCCACTTTGGTTCGCTGTCATTGGACAATTTGTACGGCAACTGGGGCTAGTCTTGGTTTTGATGCCGATCCAAACTGAAGCATTTAATGCACTACCTCTTAACATCATCCCTGATGGTTCGGCCATGTTTACAACGATTCGTCAGTTGGCTGCTTCGTTTGGTACGGCAGCCTTGGTAACAATTATGACAAAAAGTGCTACTAATTATCAGCTGCACCACCAACAAGCTAGTAGTTTACTTGTCAATTTGCATGGCGTCCACATCACTTTTTTAACTGCTGCGTTGTTAATGCTTGTTGCTGCAGCGATGACTAGTTTGCTTAAACCCAAACCAGTTATCACCAAAAAGTAGCAAGTGCTTCGACTATTTCAGTTATAATATAAATAAACTTAATTAATTGGAGGTATTGTTATGACCTACGGGTTTATTGGTGCCGGCAACATGGCGACGGCGATGATGAAAGGACTGTTGCACGCGAATGTTGATCCAGCAGATATTTACGTGTCTTCACCACACCGTGCCAAGTCGTTGGCAGAGGAACTTCACATCAATGCTGCTGATTCACAAACAGTTATTAACCAAAGTGACATCATCATATTAGCGTTTTTACCTAATCAGTTAACAGACATTGGTGCTACGCTTAATTTCACTAATAAAATTGTCGTCTCTGTGTTAGCACAAATCACGATTTCTGATCTAAATCAAGCTATTCCAAATGCATTCAATGTTCGCGCTTTACCCAACATCAATTCAGCTATTGGGCAAGGTAACACAGCGCTCGCTTTTGCCGACAACATAGACGCGGAACAAAATAAAAGCGTTACTCATTTTTGGCATTTGTTAGGCAACAGTGTCATACTCGAGGAAGATCAGTTCGCAATATTTTCTGCCATTGCCGGTTCCGGTCCTGCCTATGCCTTCAAGTTCATTGACGCATTGACCAAAGCAGGTGTTGATAATGGCTTGGACGAAAAACAAGCTGCAAGTATTGCAACGCAAACTGTTTTAGGTTCTGCAAGCACTCTAAATCAGTCAGGCAGCGACGCCGTCACACTCATGAATAGCGTTGCATCACCGGGTGGCTCAACACGCGCTGGTCTAGATAATTTTGAAGCTAATCAATTTGATGATATTGTTGCCAAAGCTATTTCAGCGACCGTCAATCATAAACACGCCTAATCACTAGCACTTCAATCATGAAGTGCTTTTTTAGTGAGCAATCAAAATTGTTAAATCAAATACTGAACAAAACATCACGACCGCCCATATCGTTTGCACCAATATAGCGCTGAGATAATTCGACAAGAAACTGTGTCGATGCAGATGTCAACTGTTGCTCGACTGCAAGCCGTGATAAACTACTTTTGAGCGACGCAGCCACAGCGCGATCATTTTGACTCTTTTCTAGTTGGGTTTTATTGTTAACAAATATATCACGTTCAGCACTCGTAATGGTTTCATCTAAAATTAAATCAACCAAATTGTCTAGCAACCAATTTTTATCTGGTGTCTTCCATGTCATCATTATCATTCCCCCGATTTTGCTTAATGGACAACATACGTTACATGACGTGCCATCCTATCATTTTAGCATTGATTATTTACATCATACTACTTTTTATCAGCAACAGTTCATTTTAAAAATAATAATGCATTAAACGTCTGAGAGCACACAAAAAGCCGCAACCGAAGTTGCGACTTTTAGTAGCTCGTGAGAGAATCGAACTCTCGATTCCGCCGTGAAAGGGCAGCGTCTTAGCCACTTGACCAACGAGCCATGGTCAGTTGTTGTTCGCTCTCGCTAAACAACTATATTAGTATACCAAGAATTCAAATACTCGTCAACCCTTTTTCTTCAAAGTCATCAGTTTTGTTGGATCAATTTGTTTTGTCACTTTGACCGGTGTACTTTTGTAATAACGCCAAGGCTTGTTCGGATCAAATTCCAGATCTGTCGTCACCGGTAATCCATTCTTAAAGCGTGTCAATAACCATTGTTCCAATGGTTTGGGGACACCCAACAAGTCGAAATCTGATGGCGAAATGGCATACCGAATTGCCCGTTCATCATTCATCTTCACCTTTTGCACCCAGTTGGGTTCAACAATCAATTCACGCCCCATGGCCGCAAAAGTCACACCAGTATCCATCAGCTCTTCAACTTGCATAGGCTGTTTTACTAAGCCAGCCACCATCAGTGGAAAGTCGTCTGGTAGTGCCTGTCGATAACAATCAACAATTTTTTTCTGATCATCCTTATCTTTAAACGGTGTTTGAAAGGCATTTTTCAATGACAAATGTAGATAATCAACTGGCAAGTCAATTAATTTGTTGACAAAAGCTAACGAATCTTGCAATGTAATCCCCGGTGTCATTGGTTCTTCAGGTGATTGACGATAGCCGAGTAAAAATGGCCGATCAGCATACTGCTCGATGGTTTGCGCGACCTTAGCAGTAACCGCTAAACCAAAGCGCATCCGTTTCTCCAATGTTCCACCCCAAATGTCATCACGTTGATTACTGTCAGGTGAAAAGAACTGTTGCATCAAATACAAATTCGCGCCATGAAGTTCAACACCATCAAACCCGGCCAAAATAGCTCTTTTCGTTGCAGCAGCAAAGTCATCAATTGTTTGCGCAATTTCTTGATGGGTTAACGCGCGTGGCGTTTCAAAGTCGCCACGTGGATACGCAACGGCTGACGCAGATACCGGTTGTTGCCCACGCAATATCGCAGTAGTCGTCTGCCGGCCAGCAGAAAATAATTGCAGTATCGCTTTTGCCCCGCCTGATTGTATGGCACTGGCTAAACGTGATAACCCCGCAATTTTGTCGTCATCAGCGGCGGAAATACCACCTTCCCAACCTTTTCCTAAATTATTGACATGTGCAACTTCACTCACAATGATTCCGGGACCACCGCTGCGCATTTGGTAATAGCGCAACTCATTATCCGTTACACTACCATCTTCAAAAGACGCACGTAATGTTGTCGGAGCCATCACAACATGATTACGTACTGTCATTTGCTTATTTTTAAATGTATATGAGTCTAAAAAATCGTAATTTATTTGCATATCAATATTGTAACACGATATGTTACTGTGTCACGAGTTGACCAGTGGCAAGATTCGACGTACCTCAGTGAATATCGTTTTTACTAGTGCACACTCGATATGACACAAACAATTAGCGCATTAAATTTATGGTTAATTACCATAAATTTTCTTAACTAAAAAAACATCCCCGCAAATTGAGGATGTTTTGATATCATGGTTTGATTAAAAAATTAATACCAACCAGTTGCTTGTGAGTGTGCCCAAGCATTTTCAGCTGTACCGTAACGTGCTGCAATATACGCCTTCATGGCATTCAATTGGTCGTTATAATCAGCTGTGTTACCACCGTAAATGGCACGGGCTTGTGCTGAAAGTTGACCAATACCATAATATTGACCGTTTGTAGCGTTAACATTACCACCTGATTCACGAGCAATCAAAGCATTCAATGCAGCAGAATTAGAGCTGTCACTTGAAGTTGACGTTGTTACTGAAGATGAAGTAGTAGTAGTAGTTGTTGTCGTTGTGCTTGTCGTTGCTGCTGCAGTAGTTGTTGATTGTGCAGTCGTTGCTGCCGCTTTAGTTGCTGTGGCAAATGACAAATGTTGACCAACAACGATCAAGTTAACGTTTGAAATGTTGTTATTAGTCGCAATTGTGTCAACTGAAACACCATACTTTGCTGACAATTTGTTCAATGTGTCACCAGATTGCACAACATAGTCTGATGGGGCTGTTGTTGTGTCGGCACTAGCATGTGCACCACCAAAGGCAAAGGCGCCTGCAACACCAGCAGCGATGGTCAAAGTCTTCTTAATATTAAACATTATGTATTTGTACTCCTAAGTTGTCTGTTCGAAGATGACAACATCCGAATTGATGAAGTCATGTAATTAACTTACGAGTATTAGTTTAGTCGCTGAATATAATAAGCAAACATCTGTTTCATATCAGGAACATTACATACTATTATTTATTATACATTTACCATACTAATTGTCTTATAAAAATCTTAAGATTTACAATAAAGGATTAATATCGGACTTTTAACTGTAATTGTGGCTTCTCTGGTAACTGATCATGATCTTCAAAATAGGCAACTAACATATCTTGAACAGCCTTATCACCCGAATAAATCGTCTCTGAATCAGCATAAGCTTTGTAATCACCACCACCGACAGCACGATAATTGTTCATCGCAACACTAAAATAATCGCTATCTTGAATATCTTCGCCCTGATACTTTAATTTTGTAATACGTTGTCCTATTGGCTTACGGACATCAATTTCATAATCAATACCAAACGCCAAGTCGTAGTTATAATGTTCCACTTTTGGTTTCAACCAATCAGGATTAACCGCTAGTTTCTGACCTTCGATAACAAAATAATTTGCTGTATGCTCCAATCCAACGCGTAGATCAGCACCAGAAATACGTTTCGTGACCAATGTATTATCAAATGGGTAATTTTGCAAAATTGATCTGAGTGTCAACCGTTTTGGCAAACTTGACGGGTTGTTGTTTAAGCCTTGCAATGTAATTTGTGCACCGGTAGCAGCCAGTTGTACTGCTGCAACCCATCGTAAAACATCATTACCATATTGCGCCAAAGTTAACGGTTCTGCAACTGCAACAGATGATGTCAAATTAGCGATTGGCTGATCCAACCACGCTTCAACTTTGTCATTGAGTGGTTGCAAGGCTTTAAGCATGTCAGGTTGGCTAGTCGTGCCAGCAGCATTTGTTGATGCAGTGAATAACCATTTCCCGTCTCTTAGCTCGCCATCAATTTGTGCGAAAAACTTAGCTTGGTTAGGTAATTGTAGCGTTAATGTGTCATTCATTAACTGGGCCGGCACTTGACCATGCTGATGTGCTGTCAATAAAATATCCAAATCAAGTTCTGCAGTGAGTTGCCAAGCAATATTTTCAGATGTTGTACTAATTACCTTGCCGGAATCCAAGTCACGCTCATAACCACCATGATAAATACCTATCAAAACATCAGCTGATTGGCGCAGGCGTGCGATAGTTTGAGCCGCTTTAATCAAAGGTGATTCAATTTTAATACCTGCGAGATGTTCTGGTTTCTCCCAAATATTAATATAGTCCGTCACTAAACCAATTAAACCAACTTTTGTGCCATCAGCTAGGGTCTTAATTTCTGCTGGATATAAGGTTTGTCCACTCTCATCTGTAACATTTTCAGCTAACACAGTTGCATTCAGATTTGCCAAATGTTTCTTGAGTTCGTCATAGCCCGCATTAAAGTCATGATTACCAAGCGTAACATAGTCATATCCTGCCATATTCATCATGTCTGATACTGCGTCAATGTCTTTATTTTTCTTAAGGTATTGTAGTAGTGGTGATCCTTGATACATATCACCACCATCAATTACTAGGGTGTTGCCATCTTTTTGATAATTCGCGGCCACATTGATAAGGCCTTGTGGTTGTGAACCGCTTTGAATGTAGTCAGTTGGCCATAAGTAACCGTGAACATCCGAAGTGTAATATAACTTGAAATGCTTCATTAAATTCCTTCTTTCAAAAACAAGGCAGCCAATGAGGCTGCCCATCTTCTAACCATGTAGTAAGTGCTGACGTAATTTATCTGATAAGTACTCAATGACAAAAATTAGCACAAACAGACCAATTAGAATGGCCCCAACTTTGTGCCACTCATACCCACTCATTGCAAAAATCATTGGCGCACCAATGCCCCCAGCACCAACCAGTCCTAAAATAGTGGCTTCACGTAGATTCATATCAAATCGGTAAGCAAGAATTGAGATAAAGTCTGAACTGAGTTGTGGCAAAACGCCATAACGGATTTTTTGGAAAAATGTGCTACCCGCTGCATCTAATGATTCCAAGATGCCCGAATCCAAATCTTCAATTGTCTCAATAAATAGTTTTGAAATCATACCGATAGAGACAACTGCCAGTGTCATCACACCGGCAAATGGTCCTGGCCCAGTGACGCGAATAAACATCAAACCATATACCAATGATGGTACTGTCCGAATCGCCATAATCACAAACCGTGTTACCACGACAACTGGTTTCGGCACTATATTTGTGGCTGAAATAAATGACAATGGCACCGCAATAATTGCACCAACTAGTGTCCCAAGAAAAGCAATTGCGATTGTTTGCAAAACCAAATAGGCAACACCAGTATCACCACCACCGAATAATAGGTCTTTGTCTGGTGTCACAATTCCTTCTAGGATATTCCAACCAATTCGCCACCCTTTGTCAGTCAAAGTCATTTGATTGACAGCAGATGATGACCAAACCAAGGCAATCAATACAATGATAGCAGCGGTGATATAGTATTTCGCACGTTTAGGTTGTGTCAGCAGAACAGCTTCTAGTTTTTTATTCATGTTGTTCTCCTTAACTCAAGAATTTTCGTAGTTGTTGGCTCAATGTTTCAATCAGCACCACGGCAACAAATAATGAAACCAAGATCATGCCAACACTTTGAAATTCACGCCAACCAATTTTTTGGTTCAAAATCATACCAATACCACCAGCGCCAACGTAACCTAAAATGGCAGCATAGCGAACATTACCTTCAAAAGCAAATAATGATGTCGACAAATAAGTCGGCAAAATTTGTGGCATAATAGCCGTAACAAACGCTCGCGGTGCATTTGCACCTGTGGCAATCAAGGCTTCATACGCCCCCATGTCCACTGTTTCAATATACTCAAATAGTTGTTTACCAACAAAAGATAAACTAAACATAAAGATAGCAACCGTACCAGCAAATGTGCCTAATCCAAAAATATAAGTCGCAATTAGGGCGGCAACTAATGTTGGCAATGTCCGCAACACTGTCAACGCAAACCGCACAATAAGATTGACGAATCGATTATTAGTAACATTGTTAGCCGCCAATATTGCTAATGGCAAGGCCACCACTGCACCAAAGAAAGATCCAAATAGTGACATTTTAATCGTATCAATTAAAGGTTGCCAAACTGATGGAAAATAAGACCACTTTGGTGGAAATAAATCGCCAAAGACAACCCAAAACTGCTGAAAATTAGCAAATAAGGTTGGTAAACTAAAACCAGTTACAACAACTGAAATAATTAAAATAATTAACAGTATCAGCAAAATCAATGGTGTTCTCGTAAACTTTTGGCTGACTGTTTTACCGTTGGCTAACGTGTATTTCTTAGCTTTAAATAATTTATCATACCACCACATTATTCGGCCTCATCTTTTGAATAGATATTATCTAAAATTTCTTGTGTTACACCAGAAACTGGTCCGTCATATACAACACGTCCAGAACGAATACCAATGATACGTTTGGCATAATCCAGAGCTAGGTCGACATGGTGAATATTGATCAAAACGGTTTGACCAAGTTCGTCATTAATGCGTTTAAAATCGTCCATTACCTCATGCGCTGTCACAGGATCAAGTGCGGCCACTGGTTCATCCGCCAAAAGCACTGATGGATTTTGTGCCAAAGTTCTTGCCAATGACACACGCTGTTGTTGTCCACCAGACAATTGATCAGTTCTAACAAAAGCCTTATCTAACATCGAAATACGATCTAGCGCCTCTAACGCACGCATTTTATCATTCTTTGAGAATAGCCCCAAAATGACCCGCCATAACGGCATATCTGGTACCAATGAACTCATAACATTACGAATAACCGTAATACGGGGCACCAAGTTATATGACTGAAAAATCATACCCACCTTGCGACGAAAACGGCGTAATGCTTTCCCTTTCAAGTTAGAAATTTCGACACCGTCAACCGTCAATTTACCTTCAGTGATGTCATTCAACCGATTAATAGTTCTAATAAAAGTAGACTTTCCAGCACCAGACATGCCGATAATGCCCACAAATTCACCATCTTCAATTTCTAAATTGATATCTTGCAAACCCTTCACACCGTTGGGGTACGTTTTTGAAACATGCTCAAATTTAATCATTTTTTCTTCCTAAACTATAATATGTATTGGCGCCATTTAAGGCACCAAACGCAATAAAAAGCAGCCCTGGAGCCGCTTATTAATGTCGTTGATTTTTACTTAGTTGACTCTTTTAACACTTTTTGTGCTGCACGTTCACCGTCATAGTTAGATGACTTTGCCTTAACATAACCTTCGTGTGAATAGATCGCAATCACTTTTTTACCTTCTTTAGTCTTAGCCAGTTTGATAAATGACTTTGACAAAGCTGACTTAAACTTCTTAGTCATAATCTTTGACTTCTTTGAAACAGAAATTGTGTCGTTGTAGATTGGTTGTGAAACACCGATAACGTTTGTTTCAGCCCAAATTGACTTTGATTGCTTATAATCTTTTGTCCATGCGTCCGCAAAATCACGACGTGCATTTGCATAAACTGGCAAAATATCAATTTGTCCAGAAGCTAAACGTGCCATACCTGAACCGTATGAATCAACCTGAACTGTATTTGACAAGTCAGTCACTGTCTTATTGTACTTTTTATTCAACCACAATGATGGATAAATATAGCCGGCTGAAGAAGTGGTTGATGACAAGCCCCACTTAGCAGAGTTCAAGTCTTTCCATGTCAACTTTTTACCTGCATTGATTTTCTTAGCCAATTCCTGTCCCTTTGCAGAAGGACCAGCGATAAACAATGAACGATATGTCGCTGCTTGCTTTTTAGTAGGTTCAGTTGCCTTACCATCATTCCACTTTGCAGCAGAAGTAAAGTCTTTATTTAAACCGGCACGAGTTGCGGTTAACAAAACTTGAACGCCGTCTTCATACATCACATAAGTACCACCCGGAATGAAACCAACATCGGCAGTGCCTGATGTTAGTGCTTCTCCGGCAGCTTCATAACTTGTACCTACTTTGATATCAACATTCTTAACATTATAACCTTGCTTTTCTAATTGTGCTTTCAACAAGCCTTTCAATGGCTTAGTTGCTGTTACAATTTGATCAGGTTGCTTTGAAGGAACAAAATAGATTTTCAATTCCTTGATTGTCTTAGTTGCTGCACTTGCGCTCTGCACACTCAATGTCGCAAAAGCAATCAATGCAACAGCAAAAACCATACTCAAACGGATGATCTGCTTAGCAGTCTGTTTCATGATTCAGTTCTCCTGTGACCTTAACGGTCTCTCTCGTTTTAGTAACCATTGCGTTACCAGTTTATTCTACACAAGCATTGTCAAATTTTCGTCAAACTTTTGTCAAGAAAAATTCAATGTCTGTCCAGATACTACTTTACCAAAAAAATCATCATCATAGCAAAATAATTATTAAGTATTTCCTCATTTTTAAAATTAATGTACGGAATGTTCTGAACATTCGTCATGATTTTTAATAAAAATACGAACGTTTAGTTTGTAAGCGCTTTTTATACAAATTAATGCCATCATAAAAACCCCGAAATAACTATTTCGAGGTTTTTGTAAATTGATTTAACGTCCAGATTTCAAGGCAGCAACGTGAATTCGGTTAACGGCACGCATCAAAGCAATACGTGCACGCTTTAATTCTTCGTCATTGTTGTCATCTTGGGCATGAGCTAAACGCGCTTCCGCACGTTCTTTAGCACTTTCAGCACGTGACACATCAATTGTGTCAGATGTTTCAGCACTGTCAGCAATCACTGTCAAAATGTTATTAGAAAATTCAGCAATACCACCATTTACGGCCAATGATTCTTTATGATCACCACGCTTGACAATTAATTCATCAATCGTCAATGCAGCTAAGATAGGAACGTGTTTTGCCATAATTCCAATTTGACCACCTTGCGTATTTACAATCGCGATATCAATACCGCTTTCATTGTAAATATCCCCAGCTGGCGTAACAATTTGAACTTGGATGCCGTGTGTTGCAGTTGTTTCATCTGCCATATGTCAATACCCCCTTATTGGGCCATTGTCTTGGCTTTTTCAACAACTTGTTCAATAGCACCAACGTTACGGAACGCATCTTCTGGCAAATCATCATATTTACCATCCAAAATTTCCTTGAATGAACGTACAGTTTCAGCAACTGGTACATATTCACCATTGATACCAGTAAACGTCTCAGCAACTGAGAATGGTTGTGACAAGAAGAATTGAATACGACGTGCACGGTTAACAGTCGTTTTCTCTTCATCTGACAATTCATCCATACCCAAAATTGAGATAATATCTTGCAATTCGCGATAACGTTGCAAAGTACGTTGCACTTCAGTTGCAACTTCATAGTGCTCTTGACCAACGATTTGTGGATCCAAAGCTGATGAAGTTGATGCTAGAGGATCAACCGCAGGATAAATACCTTGCTGTGTCAATGAACGCTCCAAGTTGGTTGTTGCATCCAAGTGCGCAAATGTTGTGGCAGGTGCCGGATCAGTATAATCATCGGCAGGCACATAAACGGCTTGAATTGAGGTAACTGAACCCTTCTTAGTTGAAGTAATTCGCTCCTGCAATTGTCCCATTTCTGTCGCCAACGTTGGCTGGTAACCAACGGCTGATGGAATACGGCCCAACAAGGCTGACACTTCAGAACCAGCTTGAGTGAAACGGAAAATGTTATCAATAAACAACAACACATCCTTACCTTCATTGTCACGGAAGTTTTCAGCCATTGTCAAACCAGTCAAAGCAACACGCATACGTGCACCTGGTGGTTCGTTCATTTGACCATAAACCATGGCTGTTTGTTTCAAAACGCCTGATTCTTCCATTTCGTGGTACATATCATTACCTTCACGGGTACGTTCTCCGACACCTGTGAAAACTGAAATACCATTGTGCCCTTGTGCAATATTGTGAATCAATTCTTGGATTAGAACTGTTTTTCCAACACCGGCACCACCAAACAAACCAATTTTTCCACCACGAACATAAGGTGCCAATAAATCAATAACCTTAATACCCGTTTCCAAAATTTCGGTTGAGTTTGTTAATTCGTCATATTTAGGCGCTTCACGGTGAATTGAACTACGTGGGACATCATTGGCAATTTCGCCATTGTTGTCGACAGGTTCTCCCAAAACGTTGAACACGCGTCCTAATGTTGCTTCACCAACTGGGACTTGGATTGGCTTACCAGTATCAGTGACTGACATACCGCGTTGAAGTCCATCTGTTGAATCCATGGCAATACTACGGACAATCCCGTCACCTAATGCCAAAGA
Organism: Leuconostoc sp. BM2; assembly: GCF_002095565.1. Classification (NCBI taxonomy): domain Bacteria; kingdom Bacillati; phylum Bacillota; class Bacilli; order Lactobacillales; family Lactobacillaceae; genus Leuconostoc; species Leuconostoc sp. BM2. Next base: position 31,721 of record NZ_MOWQ01000004.1, read on the forward strand.
TACTTCAACTGTTAATGTTTGGCCTTCGCCTTTGTCAATGACAAGCGCATTGTTAATATCTGGCACTTGTTGACCAGCTTCAAACGCAACATCAACGACCGGACCAATCACTTGTACGACTTTTCCAGTACTCATTGTCGTTTCCTTTCATGATAAACATCAATAACTGAATTACCTTTATCATCTGTCCAAATGTGTCATCACAAATAGTTTTGATATCGGGCAATTATTGATGCATGCTACACAAACAGTAGTTGTGTTTTATTTAATGTGACAGTCGGCTTACTCTAACGCAGCCATACCACCAGTAATTTCTGTAATTTCAGTCGTAATCGCTGCTTGACGTGCTCGGTTAAACTGTAACTCTAAACGACCAATTAGGTCCTTAGCGTTATCAGTAGCGCCCTTCATCGCAGTTGATGAAGCCGCATGTTCAGCCGTTTTTGCGTCAAGCACCGCTTCATACACTAAGCTTTGTGCAAATTGTGGTAAGACAACATTCAACACTGCCGTTGTGTCTGGTTCGATTTCATACGTAGATTGAACGTCTAGTTCCGCTTTTTGCGCTTCTGTTCCACCCATTGCTTCCAACGTATCTGTCGTTAGTGGCAATAACTGGACATCACGGTACTCACTAGTCAATCGGTTAACGAAGTGGTTATACACAACATGCAAGGCATCAAATACGCCAGTTTCATACAAACTCGTTACTGTTTTGACAACAGAACGAATTTCGTTGAATGATGGCACATCCGACACACCGCGATGTTCTAAAATCACTTCAAACCCACGTTTTTTGTAGAAATCGGCACCATTACCACCCACAGCAAGAATAGCTGTGTTAGTGGTATCCAAATTCAATTTCTCTAATAATGCATTGGTTTGCTTAATAACGTTGGCGTTATATGAACCAACCAAACCACGGTCTGATGTTACCACCAAGATACCTGTTTTTTGGATTGGACGTTGTGCAATCAACGGAATATGTTCAGCATCCGCATTATCGAAAAGATGTGCAGAGACAAGATGTTCAACCACCGTCTCTAAACGAGCAGCATAAGCACCATATCCAGCACTATACTTTTGAATTTGACTCAACTTGGCCGTTGAAACCATTTGCATGGCACTCGTAATTTGGCGCGTTTTCTTAGTTGATGAAATACGACGCTGAATATCTTGCAAAGAAGCCATTGCAGCGCCTCCTTTTATTCTGCTGATTCAGATCCAGCAAAGCCAGCCTTAAAGGCCTCAATTGCTGCATTCAAATCAGCCTCTTCAGGTAAGTTCTTGGTTTCAACAATTGTCTTAAACAAACCAGACGCATTGGCGTCAACATAAGCAATTAATTCATCTTGGAAACGTTGAATATCTTCGACAGCAACATCATCCAAGTAACCATGTGTCAAAGCATACAAGACAACAACCTGATGTTGTACTGGCATTGGCTTGTGTAATGGTTGCTTCAGCACTTCAACTGTGCGGCGACCACGAGCCAACTTTGCTTGTGTCGCTGAATCCAAGTCAGATCCGAATTGGGCGAAACTTTCCAATTCACGGAAAGAAGCCAAATCCAAACGCAACGTACCAGCAACCTTCTTCATAGCTTTGATTTGTGCATCACCACCAACACGAGAAACAGAAGTTCCAGCATCAATAGCAGGACGAACACCAGCATAGAATTGATCAGCATCCAAGAACACTTGACCATCGGTAATTGAAATAACGTTGGTTGGAATATATGCTGAAACATCGCCGGCTTGTGTTTCGATGAATGGCAAAGCAGTCATTGAACCACCACCTAATTCATCACTTAACTTGGCAGCACGTTCTAGCAAACGTGAATGCAAGTAGAAAACATCACCGGGATAAGCTTCACGTCCGGGCGGACGACGAAGAATCAATGACAGTTCACGGTAAGCCGTAGCCTGCTTTGACAAATCGTCGTACACGATCAACACGTGCTTGCCATTGTACATAAATTCTTCACCCATTGCTGCACCGACATAAGGCGCCAAATACAACATAGGAGCTGGTTCAGAAGGACCAGCGTTAACAACGATTGTGTAATCCATAGCACCCATTTGGCGCAAAGTTTCAACTTGTGTACGCACAGTTGAATCCTTTTGACCAATAGCCACATAGATAACAATCATGTTTTGATCTTTTTGGTTCAAAATTGTATCGATAGCCAAAGACGTTTTACCAGTCTTACGGTCACCAATAATCAATTCACGTTGTCCTCGTCCAATAGGAACAAGGGCATCGATTGCTTTAATTCCAGTTTGCAACGGTTCAAAAACTGATTTACGTTGCATAACACCGGGTGCTTTTACTTCAACAGGGCGTGTCTTATCAGTTTTGATATCACCCAATCCATCAATTGGTTGACCCAAAGCATTTACAACGCGTCCGATTAATTGTTCGCCAACTGGCACTTCCATGATACGGCCAGTACGCTTTACTGTGTCACCTTCACGAATGTCGTCAAAACCACCAAGAATGATGATACCGACTTCGTTTGATTCGAGGTTTTGGGCCATGCCGTAAGTGCCATTAGCAAATTCGACAAGTTCACCAGCCAAGGCGTTAGCCAAGCCAGTTACACGGGCCACACCATCACCAACATAAGTGACAGTTCCCACTTCTTCTACAGTTAGCGTTGTGTCGAACTTTTCGAGCTGTTGCTTAATTAAAGCAGATATTTCTTCAGCTTGAATAGCCATTATTCTTCCTCACTAACCTAATAATTGTGCCTTCATTTTGGCAATTTTTGTTTGTAAGCTACCATCAATCAAAATTGATTGTGATTGCAAGATAACACCACCAAGGATGCTGCTATCAACTACGTTTTCAATATTAACTTGTTTTGCACCCGTCTTGGTTGCAAATACGGTCGCTAATTTATCTAAACGTTGGTCATCTAAAGCAACAGCTGTCGTTGCTTTGACATCAACGATACCTTTGGCCTCATTATAATGATTGACAAATTGATCAATGACCAAAGACAAAATGTCTATGCGATCATTACGTGCCAACAGCTTAACCAAATTTTGAATTGACTCCGCTGCGCCTTTTGTGAGTGTCTGTAACAATTGTTCACGATCTGTCGTCGTTAAATCCGAAGCAGTCACAACAGTTACAAAACTTGGATTCTCAGTGATTAACTTTTGAATCGTTTCTAAGTCACGCAAGACATCATCAAGCTGATTTTGTTCACTTGCTAGCTCAAAAATTGCTTTGGCGTATTGGTCAGCAATTTCTTTAATATTTTTTGCCATCCCAATACTCCTTATTTAGTTTCTAAATCTGAAATGTAAGCATCAATTAATGCTTGTTGATCATTCAACGACAATTCCTTTTGCATCAACTTTGACGCAATAGCCACTGAAAGGGCTGCTACATCATCTTTTGCACCAGAAATTGCGTCTTCCTTGAGCTTTTGTGCATCCGTCTGAGCTTGTTGGTTAATTGAAGCTGCGCGATCAGTTGCAGCAGCAATCAATGAATCACTTTGCTTTTGAGCACTTGCCTTGGCATCTGCTACCACTTTTGTGGCGTTTTGACGCGTCTCGGCTAGCTCAGATTGACGTTGTGATGCTAATTGTTCTGCCTCTTGACGAGCTGATTCAGCTCCGTCAATATCAGAAGAAATTTTATCTGCACGTTCGTCAAGAATTTTTGTCAATGGTCCGTAGGCCACCTTCTTCAAAATGAGCATCAACAAGAGGAAGGCAATGATAATAAACAGCATATTTCCCAATGGAAGTGCTGCTAATGTTGTTAATCCCAACATGATTTTCCTCCGCTACTATTATGTGATTACTTGCCCATCAACATGAAGGCGAAGACGATTGACAAAATTGGCATAACTTCGACCAACGCGACACCCAAGAACATACGTGACAACAAACGACTTTCAAGTTCAGGTTGGCGACTCATACCTGCCAAGAACTGTGAGATCAAAACACCGTTACCAATACCACCACCAACGGCAGCTCCAGCAGCTGCAAGACCTGCTGCGATTACACCAAGATTGTGCAAATCCATTAGATTTCTCCTTATTGTACCGTGTAGTAGGGGTCCCCATACCACACACTTTATACTATATAGATGATACGCTCTCGCGTTCTTTTGGCAAACCAACTCGTGTCATAACCCCATTAAACAACTAGGTCTAGTGTGATTGTGGCACAAATCCCATTTGCTCCAACAACACTATTCATTACCTGACAATTGTGAAATAAACACACCCGTCAAAATAACAAATACGTATGCTTGAATGGCACCAATAAAGAGTGAAAATCCTTGCCAAACCATTTCGATTGGCAATGACAACACTGACCAAAGACCATTAAAGTGTCCTGGCCATGCCAAACTGTTAGCTACGAGTGTCAGCAACATTTCGCCAGCGAAGATGTTACCAAACAAACGCAGTGACAACGTCAAGAAATTGGCTAATTGTTCGATAATATTCAATGGTAACATCCATGAATACGGTGTGAAGAACATATTCTTGATATAGCCCTTAAAGCCAAGTTCCTGCACGCCCATACCATGAGCTACCATTAACGACATAATTGCCAAAGTCATTGTTACAATTGGGTTGGCCGTTGGTGACTTAATATAAGTCACACCATCACCAAGCTTAATTTGTAACAGCAAGCCCATTTCGTTTGACACAATTATAAAGAAAAACAATGTAAATGCGAACAAACCAAATTGACGTGCTTGTTTTTTTGATAGTTGTCCACCAACGATACCGTTCGTGAAATCTAACAAATATTCAATCACATTTTGCCGCTTGTTAGGTTTTACACTAAGATTGCGGGTCAATACAACTGAGACAATGACAACAATCGCCATAGCCAGCAACGTTGAAATAATGGTGGTCCAATCAAAGGTCAAACCAAGAAACTCAAACGTTGCCATTGGGTCATCCATGCGCCTTCTCCTTTCTCAAATATTTGGCGAAATGGTCGTAAGTATTTCGGCTATTCGTCATAATATAAACCTATGATACGCCTTTCAGTTTGAATTTCAACCACTTAGCGCGACCTTTTTCACAAACTTTTTATTATCTTGACTTTGTAAGGTTGTCAACATAGTTATCAACGCCCATAAATTAAAATTTTGACTGATTAATTTCGATTGGCAACAAGATTATTTCATCACAATTTCAATCAAAAAAGGGTTGTGTTTCAGCATTTTTAGCCTAACACAACACCTTTTCGCAAAGTTTATTCAAATTACTTTTCACTAGCAGCCACTTTTGGCAAAACTAGATTCAACACAATTCCCAAAACGGTAGCAATAGCGACACCTGAAAAGTCCACTTGCGAACTTAACTGTAAATGGAAATTACCAATACCAACCACAAGAATCGGTGCAGCAATCATTAAATTGCGCTTTTTACTGTAATCAACCTTATTGTCTACAATGACCTGCAGTCCCGCCGCCGCAATGACACCGTAAAGCATGAAACCAACACCACCAGTAACGGCACCAGGAATAGTTGAAATCAATGCAGATAACTTACCAATGAAACTGAAAACAACGGCGAAAAATGCCGCACCACCAATAACCCATACTGAGTAAACACGACTTAACTGCATAACACCAATGTTTTCCCCGTATGACGTTACTGCAGGTCCACCAACCAATCCAGCGACTACTGAAGCCGTACCGTCACCAGTTAACGTACGTTTCAAGCCAGGATTAGCGAAAAAATCATGCCCAGTAATTTTAGACAATACCATCAAATGACCTAAATGTTCTGATAGGGTTACTAACGCCAAAGGCGCCATGCTCAGCACCGCTGCCGGATAAAAGACGAAGCCATTTTTACCAATAAAGGTTTCAAAGTTAGGTAATTGGAACCAGTGCGCTGAAGCAACTGGGCTTAGGTCAACTAGACCAACCATTAACGCGACAATATAACCAAATATAATTCCCAGCAACACAGGCAGCAAACCCAAGAATCCCTTTAAGAACATATTAAATGCAATTGTCGCAAGGAGTGTAACCAAAGCGACAACAAAGACGCGCCAATCATATTTATTGTTAAGCATTGTCGCAGAGCTAGCAGCTGAACCAGCTAAACTCAGACCGATAACCATAATAATCGGACCAACAACTTCCGCTGGAAAAATGTATTCGATCCAACCAGTTCCTGTAAATGTCACAACAAGTGCAACAATTAAATAAACTAGACCAACAGAAATGATACCTTGCGCAACGGCAGGATAGCCAATTGTTTTCAAAAGCGAAGCCATTGGTATAATAAAGGCAAAACTTGAGCCCATGTACGCCGGCACTTTACCACGCGTAATCAATAGATGTAAGAGTGTGCCGACTCCCGAAGTAAACAAGGCTACGCCGGGATTTAACCCAACTAGCAACGGTACTAAGACTGTTGCGCCAAACATTGAAAACAAATGCTGCAATGATAATCCAAGCCAAACTAAAAATGGTGGTTTGTCATGAAGATCATAGATAGCATTGCTATTGGTATTTTCTGACATAATTACTCTCCTGAACGTATTGAATCTATTATATACAAAAAACCTGACCTCATGCACGATGATGTCAGGTTTTTTGTTATATAATTTTGTCAAATATGCGCGGCAAACGCATAGTGTTGCTGAAACATCCACTGTCACGCAACACCTCGCTCCTTGCCAGTACACAACGTCATCCCACTATTTTTGGGGTGGTCAGACAAAATTTGTCTGCTACATATATATCATTCGGATAACCTGTGTACTTTTGTGACTTCAGTTGATTGCGCTTTATCATTAGCATTTGTTTATTCTGATTCGAATAATTAAATCATCTCAACCTTAGTCTGCGAGGCGTTACCTTGAACTGCTTCAATTTCTGTCAAATTGTTTTGCGACATTCATGGCCTCCTCTTATTTGATTAACTATAGTATATCATTCTTTGTAAGCGCTTTCAACTGTTTTTTATCCTTATTTTAGTACATTATTTGACCGACATAGTTCCCACCATGACCATCAAAATCCAATTCGTCATCAATTTTAACGGTGGCTGTTTCTGGTAATTCGAGGCAAATCACCATAATCGTTGCCATTTTGTCAGCTTGATGAATTGCTTCAATGTTCATATCTGCCAGTAAATCCCCATGTTTGACATGATCACCGACGGCAATTTTAAGATCAAATGGCGCGCCATTCATAGCGACTGTGTCAATGCCCATGTGAACCAACACATCTGTACCACGCTCTGTTTTAATACCGATAGCATGTTGTGTTGGTGCAATCATTGTAATTTCACCATCAATCGGCGATAAAACATTACCATTAATAGGCTCAATTGCAAAACCATCTCCCATCACTTTGCTGGCAAACGTATCATCTTTGACATGTTCCAAATGTAAAAGTTGCCCATCAGCTACCGCAAAAAGTGATTCAACTGTCGTATGGTTAGCTGGTGTTGTCGCCCTCGCGGTTGTCATTTCTCTTGATTTTAATGGTGTCGCCAGCATCGGTGACAAGTTGCCGTCATAAATGTTTTGAATATTATCTGCCACAAATTGCACATCTGGCCCAATCACAATATGAATTTGATGTTGGTCTAAAACATTAACACCCATAACACCCGGAGCATGTTTTAGCGCGTTAACATCGGCCAATGTCGTATCAGTCATTTTGTAACGTAAACGCGTCGTACAATTATATAAATAAGGTAGATTGCAAGAATTAACCGAACACTGCAAACTGCTGAAAAACCTTTCGTGGTGATTGCCAGTTGAGTGTTTTCATTGGTCTCGCATTGATCCAATGATTAATTTGATCTAATTCTTTGGCGCTAACTGTTTCAATTTTGCGTTCTTTCGGTATAAAACGACGGACGTATCGATTTAATATCTCATTACTCCCACGTTCTTCTGGTGAATATGGGTGCGCAAAATAGACTGGAATGCCTAGTTTTTGCTCGATTTCGTTATATTTTGCAAATTCTCGCCCACGATCAACAGTGATTGACTTGGCATTTTTGATCCCTTGAAAAAAACGAATTAAGACTGGTGTCACTGCCTGACTATTGCGCCCAGTGACCTGTCTCACGATATGTTGCCGGCTTAGTCTTTCAGTAATTGTCACCAGCACATCGCCACGTCTTTTACCCGATTGCATAGTGTCAACTTCAAAATGTCCAAAGGTTTGTCGTGCTTTCACACTTTCAGGTCTCGTTTCAATCGAACGACCATGCACAAATACTTGTCGTCTACCATCAGATTGACGCTTTTGACGGATACCTTTTTCAGGTAAATCAGCTAATGACAGTTTGAGTCGGCCAGCATTGAGCCAATTATAAATCGTTTTGAAAGGTAACCCTAAAACATGCGCAGCGGTTTCTGGTGACCACTTCAATATACCAATGTGGTGATTCAAAAAGACAGCGATAGCTGGTGTTAGCGTGTCATGACGACCACGTAGATGACGTTTTTTCAATGCCAATGCATGAGCAATCTCAGCTTTATAGGGTGTAACTTGATGAATTTCAATCGAAACGGTTGAAGGAGAGCGTTTAATAAAGCGCGCAATGGCACGAACAGAATAATTCAATTCGAGTAAAGTTTGAATGACAGTGCGTTCTTGAGATGATAAACTAGTCATGAGTCGCAGTTCCTTTATGGTTGTTTTAGACAATTACCATTAAAGGCGCTGCGGCTTTTTTATTCAAGTGTTCGGTTTAATTTTACAATCTACCATAATTATAACTAAAAGGATAATGACTATGACAACAGTTTTCATGCGGCCAGCCATCAAGTCAGATTTAAAAGCAATTGCAACTCTTATTGATGGCGCCCGTCAATTTCTCAAATCGCAAGGCCTATCACAATGGCAATCTGGCTATCCAAATGAAGAAACCGTTGCAACAGATATCGCATTAAATCGTGGCTATGTATTGGTTGTGGGCAGTGAAGTAGCTGGGTACACAGCATTACTTGCAGGAACAGACCCAGTATATGAAGCAATTACAGATGGCCAGTGGCTTTCTGAAGCTGACGATTATATCAGTATTCACCGTTTTGCTATCTCGGATGGTTTTCGTGGTCAAAAGTTGGCGCAACGCTTTATGACAGCTATTTTAACATTATGCTATGACAAGAAACAATTCGATGTGAGAATTGATACTCATCCAGGAAATCATCCGATGCAGTCCGTTATTACAGGCAATGGTTTTGAAAAACGAGGCGTTGTCTATATTAATGAGGGGCAAGAAATTAATGGTGAACGAAGGGCTTATCAATTGATCTTGTCATGATGATTAACCATAAAAGTGCCACAGGTCTCAAAACGTGTGGCACTTTTAAAATGTTAAAAATTCATATTTGCTATTTACTTACTTAAAATAAGCGGTTATAATAAAACTATATTAATTTGATAAGGGGTCAACAGATGACATCATTTACAGAATTACAACAACAGCGGCGGACAATTTACGGACTGGGTCGAAATGTTCAGCAAACATCAGAAGATTTATTTGACCTCGTCAAGTCAGCAGTTCGTCAAGCGCCAACTGCATTCAATAATCAAACGGTGCACAGTATTGTTTTGACTGGCGATGCCCATGAAAAGCTTTGGGACATTGTCGCAAAACGTTTAAAAGAAGAAGTACCCGATGAAAGCGCTTATCAAGCAACTTTAGCAAAAATTAATGCGAGCTTTAAGGCTGGATTTGGTACCGTATTGTTTTTCACAGACACTTCGATTGTGAAGTCATTTGAAGAAAATATACCACTTTACGCAGAAAATTTTCAGGATTGGTCTGAACAAGGTCATGGTATTGCGGAATACGCTACTTGGTTAGCATTAACAGAAGCAGGATTGGGCGCTTCCTTGCAACATTATAATCCATTGATTGACGATGAAGTGGCCAAAGCTTTTGATGTCCCTAGTACATGGCGTTTACGTGCGCAATTAGTATTTGGATCTATTGAAGCACCAGCTGCTAATAAAGATTTTGTTGAAGATAATGAGCGTTTTAAACATTATAGTAAATAAAAAATAATATCCAATCATGAAAAAGTGTGAATTAAACCACACTTTTTTTTTGGATAATATACTAGACTCTTATATAATTTTATGCAAAAAAAATGCAATTAATATATAATGATACTTGTTCGGTAATTAATTAATTGTTAGTTATACTTACAATTGATATAGAGAGTGAGAGAAAAATAATGAAAAAAGTTGTTCTGTGCTTTATCATGTGTTTAATGTTTTTCGGTGAGTCTATCCATTGCTACGCTAATGATGGAACTAATGATACATCTGTCAAGAGTAGTTTAAACACACACGATTCAAAAGATAATGGCGCCATTAGTTCTCAAGTTACTAGTGACTCCAGTGTGAGTCAAGTGAATAATGAAACAGTAGAAAAACCTGTGATTAGTTATTCTACACATGTTCAAAATGAAGGATGGCAAAAAAATGTTGAAAACGGTGCTGTTTCTGGAACGACAGGGCAGAGATTAAGACTAGAAGCAATAAAAATACAAGTTGCTAATTTGAATAAAACCTATCCTGGTGGTGTGACCTACTCAACCCATGTTCAAAATATTGGTTGGTAAAGTTATTTGTCTAATGGCGAGTCAGCAGGAACAACTGGTAGATCACTACGTCTAGAAGCCATCAAAATAAATCTTACTGGGGAATTAAGTAAGCATTATGATGTATATTACAGAGTCCATGTAGAAAATTTCGGCTGGCTTTCGTGGGGAAAGAATGATGCTCCTGTTGGTTCTGCTGGTTTTGCATCATGTTTAGAAGCAATTCAAATCAAGCTAGTTGCAAAAGGAACAGCTTTTTCAGAGGATCAGTTACGACCATTCATTTCAGCTAGCTCTATCTCATACCAATCCCATGTTCAAAATATTGGTTGGCAATCTTCTGTAAATAATGGTGAAATTTCGGGAACAACTGGTAAAGGCTTAAGGATGGAAGCTCTTAGAATAAATACTATTAACAATGGATTGGGAGGAAGCATAGTTTATCAAGGGCATGTGCAAGATGTTGGCTGGCAATCCGAGGTTGGAAATAATGTTATTACTGGTACTGTTGGACAGGGTAAGCGCTTGGAAGCTTTAAAAGTATCGTTAAGGGGTGAATTATCCAAATATTATGACGTATATTATCGTGCACATGTTGAGAATAAAGGCTGGTTGGACTGGACAAAAAATGGTGGAATAATTGGTAGCATAGGTGCTTCAAAGAGAATGGAATCTGTTCAGATTTTACTGGTTTTAAAGGGTGCAACTGCACCAGCTATTGGAAACCATTCATATGCGACAATTAATGATTTTCCAAGACCAAAACCGACGTATTTTTCACAATTGGATTCTAGATGGTCTAAAAATAAATTTAACTCGTCAACAATCGGTCCAACTGGTTGTGTACCGACCAGTTTAGCTATGATTTTACACGGTTCTTATGGAATGAATTTGTCCCCAGCTGACGTAGCAAAACGAATGGATGGATTTAGTCCTTGGGCAATAGGTGCTTCCGGAAAGGACATAGTCGTGACCGCAAAATCTTACGGTCGCTCAGTCGAACAAATTAGTTCGCAGTCTCGAGCTCAATTATTATTAAGTCAGGGTATACCACTCATAATGATTGAAAATGTTGGGATAGATCCTGCTGTTACGGTGTACGGGTATAACAATGGAAAAACTGAAGTGTTTGATCCTTACAATAAAATGTTTTTTCAAGGATGGAACTCTCTTAATTATATGTGGAATAAAGTGGGAACGGATTCGGTTGATTGGGATGCAGGAAGACCAGTATTTGCGATTAGGTAAAGAAATATTATGAAATATAAAAAAGTAAATTGCGTTTTAATCATTATAATGTTAATGATGATAATAGGTTTTACTTTTTATTTTCACAGTTTGCAAATAAAAACAACTAGCAAAAAAACAGCTGAAAGAACGCAACAACGGTCTAGTTCAACGACGAAAATTAGTGAGCCTCATAATAGCTCATCGATTGATACTGAACAATCATCAAGTAATTCATCATCTAGTAGTACGACGCTGAGGGAAGATGCTACACTAAAATCAAAGATAAATAAAGCAAGAATGGCACTATATGAAGCAGGGATTGATTCATCTTCAATTTCTGATAATGAATTATTAAAATATTGGAATACTGCTCACCAAAAAAAAATAAACTTTGTCAAGTATATTGAAAGTATACTGTCAAAATAAAAAAAGCGAAACGATTATGAAGTGAACCCAAATAGTTGGACAGAATAAAAATCTGTTCAACTATTTGGGTTCACATCGATTAGCGTTTCGCTTTTTTAACGCTTGCATTGCGAGCTGATGAGCGCCCTGATTTTGCTTTTCAGGTATCCAATTGACTAGAACCAAAGGATATTCAGTTAATAAGGTCATAATTTGATCAACATAAGACTGATAATGTTTGGCGTATTTTTTTTGAATGGCGTCAGCGACGATTTTTGAATCGGTATAAATCTGTAAATTATCAACCATAGGTAGCTGTTTGATACTCCAGATAAGTCCCATAAATTCGGCTTCATGGTTATCAGCGCTTTGAGGTAAAGCCTTTTTGAGTTGTTGCTGTTGTTTGTTAATAATTAAAACTGCGCCAACTGCTGATTGTCCGTCATGCACGTTTCGGGCGGCGTCAACATAAAGTGTCAGCATGTCCAAAATCCTCTAAAATTGTTTACAATCCCTAGTATAACAGAAGTCGGGTGTCTAAAAAATTATCGCTTTGATATTGGCGAGCTAACTTTTGTTTGTCATCATTTTTTTAATATCAAAAATCTGGTAAAATAGGTTACGAATACGTTTATAGAAAAGAGTTTCACATGGTACCAAAACGCGGTTATTTTCAGCCAATTGATTCTGTCGGCCTCATGAGTTGGTTATGGTGGGGCGTATTTTTAATGTTAAGCTTCATTATTTGGAATGAAATTGGCTTCAAGTTTGATATTTTTCCAATTGCTAGCATTTTAGTAGTGGTCTTAGTGGGCCTGTTAATGATTATTCGTAGGCGCGTTTATTTGGCCGGCTCACAAATTTTTTTGGGACGTATTTTAATGGCTGAATACGAAAAAGTTAAGTTAGAAGATATTGATAATTGGCAAATAAAGGGACGATTTCTGTCTTTTGAACGCGCAGATCGTAAAAGAAAATACCTATTAAGTCGCAATGTTGCAGAACAAATTAAAGGATATAAAGATACGAATGGTAGATAACATAACGATTAACATTGTTGATCAGGTTGGGCGTATTGATGGTGTTTTGGCAAAAGAAACGTTACCATATTCTAGGACAACACTTTCAGAATGGCTGGTAAATGGCAATATTTTAGTCAATGGCAAACAAGTGAAAAGATCTTACAAAGTATCTTCAGGTGATGTTGTCACAATTACGCCGCCAGAAACTAAAGACACTGAAATTTTGGCTGAAAATATACCGCTTGATATTGTATACGAAGATGATGATTTGTTAGTCGTTAATAAACCTCAGGGCATAGTTGTGCATCCGGCTGCCGGCCATACAAGCGGTACCCTGGTGAATGCTCTAATGTATCATTCACCACTGTCTACTATTAATGGTGAATTTCGGCCGGGCATTGTGCACCGCATTGACCGCGACACTAGTGGTTTGCTGATGGTTGCTAAAAATGATGTTGCTCATCAAGCACTGTCAGCACAATTAAAAGCTCATAAAAATCAACGTATCTATATTGCACTAGTTCGCGGCGAATTTCAGGAAGATACTGGCACCATTTCGGCACCGCTAGCGCGTCATAAAGTTGATCGTAAAAAACAAGCTGTGACTGAAGGCGGACGGGAAGCCATTACACATTTTCAAGTCTTAAAACGGTTTGTCGGCTATACACTATTGCAAGTTCGTTTAGAAACCGGACGTACACATCAAATTCGTGTTCACATGACTTATATTGGGCACCCTATTGTCGGTGATCCGGTCTATGGTAATGCACAAAAGTTAGCAAATGTTACACTGAATGGTCAGCTATTACATGCAAAGACCTTGTCATTAACGCAGCCAACGACAGGTGAACAGTTAACGTTTGATAGTGTACTCCCAGATTATTTTGATAAAGCGTTAGCAACATTAACACCTATTATTCGAAAGGATGAAAACAATGGCAAATAAAGAAGTTTTAGATAATGCCTCTTTGCAAAGAGCGCTAACTCGTATTACATATGAAATCATTGAGCGAAACAAAGGTGGAGAAGACCTCGTTTTGGTTGGTATTAAAACACGCGGTGAGTTTTTGGCACATCGCATTGCCGATCGACTAGAACAACTTGAAGGTGTTCGTATACCAGTGATGGCGATTGATATTACTAATTTTCGTGATGATATCCCAGATCATCATGATGATCTGGGACTGAATCAAGCTGAACGGTTAAACATTTCTGAAAAAAATATTGTGCTGATTGATGATGTACTGTTTACTGGACGAACAATTCGTGCAGCATTGGACGCCTTAATTCATATTGGTCGTCCAAAAACGATTGCCTTGGCTGTTTTAGTGGATCGTGGTCACCGAGAATTGCCAATTCGTGCAGACTTTGTTGGAAAAAATATTCCAACAGCTCAGAATGAAAAAATCAAAGTATTTGTACAGGAAATTGATGGCAAGGACGCCGTGGAAATTGTCCACTAAATTGTAATTTGTTGGTTATCTTGATGTTAGATCATGACAACTTTGGAGTGTGGTATTTTATGAAAAGACATTTAATCTTAGAAGACGGGACTGTTTTTGAAGGTCTTGGTTTTGGTGCACCTGCTACGACGTTTGGTGAAATCATCTTTCATACTGCCATGACTGGTTATCAAGAAATCATTACAGATCCGATATATGATGGTCAAATGATTGTATTTGCTATGCCTGTTATTGGTGCGGCAGGTATTCATGCTGAAGCTTATGAGTCTGTCAAGCCCGCCATCAGGGGAATGATTGTGCACGATTTGGCGGAAGTTTCGGTTAATCGACAGCGCCGTATGAATTTAGACCGTTTTTTGAAGCAACATAACATACCTGGTTTATATCAGGTTGATACACGTAAATTAATTCGTCATTTGCGAGAGACTGGCCCACAAAAGGCTACCATCGTTGATTTTGCAGACGATCACGCGGTGGATCAATTGGTCGCTACGGTGTTGACAAACAAGCAAGTACAAAATACGGCAACACTCAAACCTTATGCTAATCCAGGGCGTGGACGACATATCGTTGTCATTGACTTCGGTTTAAAACATGGCATTCTGAGAATGTTGGGTGATTATGATGCCAATGTTTCTGTATTGCCATATACAACAAGCGTTGACGAGGTGCTCACACTGGATCCTGACGGTATCATTTTGTCCACGGGACCTGGTGATCCGCGCTCATTACCAGATAGTGTATTGACACTAATTCGCGTTTTGCAAACAAAGGCACCATTACTAGGCATCGGGTTAGGTCATGAGTTATTTGCACTAGCCAATGATGCTACTTTGGCACCGCTATCGTCGGAACATCATGGCATGAATCATCCAATACAAGAAATCATTTCGAGACAGATTTTCTTTGCGATGCAAGGGCAAGGTTATGCTGTTGATAATGACTCAATTGATCGCAAAAAGTTATTTGTTACTTATCGCGATTTAGTAGATGGCGCCGTGCAAGGATTGAGGCATCGTGAATACCCCGCTTTTAGTGTACAATTCTTCCCTGATGCAGCGCCTGGCCCTTTAGAAGCCACAGCAGTCTTTGCAGATTTTTTTGAAACGGTGGAGGACTATGTCGAACATCACAGCTAACAATGTATTATTTATCGGTGCAGGTGCTAACGATTTTGGTCGTGAAGCGGAGTATGATGCAGCCATTTATCAAGTCATGCCAGAACTGCGTGGTCATGGCGTTAATGTCTACCTGATTGATGAAAACCCTTACTCATTGTCGTTGGAAAGTCTTGCGGCAACGGCTATTTGGCAACCTCTAACTGTTGAAAACATTAAGGCGGTCATTAAACAGTATCAAATTGATACGGTGTTACCACTTTTCGGTGGTGAAAGGGCGTTACGTTTATGGTCGCAAACAGTGCAGGCGTGGTCACATGGCGATGGCCCAGTCCCTCAAACACTTGGACTAACCATTGACATGTTATTGCGTGTTAATAACGTGGCCGTTTTGACAAGTATGATGGCCGATGCTGGTTTACCAGTAATTACCAATCACGTTGCCAAGGCACAAGAAGACGCTAATGAACTA
Source organism: Leuconostoc sp. BM2 (assembly GCF_002095565.1). Taxonomy (NCBI): domain Bacteria; kingdom Bacillati; phylum Bacillota; class Bacilli; order Lactobacillales; family Lactobacillaceae; genus Leuconostoc; species Leuconostoc sp. BM2. The sequence continues at coordinate 48,008 of NZ_MOWQ01000004.1, forward strand.
TTACGTGAAATTAAGTTACCATTGATGGTACGTGCCTTGCACCCAAATCAGGCCAACACACGACAAATTGTTGAACGATTAGATGAATTTGAAACGGCTGTCAAGAGTGCTAAGAGTCAGTCGATGACACAAGAAATCGTGATTTCAAGAGCTATTAATGGCATGAAAGAAATCAGCCTTGAAGTGTTACGAGATTTTCGAGGCAACAAAATGCAAATTGGAGCTAGTGAAGATATGGATCCAATTGGGATTCACACTGCTGATTCCTTGAGTGTATCACCGACACTAACGCTTTCAGACCAAATTTTAGAAAAAATGAGATTTTATGCCTTTCAGGTTGCCGATTTATTGGAACTAAGGGGTGTACTGCATGTCCAGTTTGCTGTTGATGATTTGACGAATGCTATCTATATTATCAAGATATCACCTTATATAGATCAAATGGCCAGCCGCATGGCATTGGTAACAGGATACCCTGTTATGCTGGTTGCAATCAATTTGGCAATGGGTGTTGCCCTTGAAGAAATTGTTTTATCCCATGATTTTGGCAAAAAAATGGCGATGATGGAACCGATGATGGATCACGTCACTGTTAAATTACCGATTTTTCCCTTCGGTGAATTGGAACAAGCAGGCGTTTCAGTTAATCGTCAGCTCAATAGTATTCAAAAATCTGTCGGATCGACAATTGGTTTTGGACGAACATTTATCGAAGCGCTTGAAAAAGCCATTCGTTCAGCCCACTTTAATAACGCAAGTTTTTCACCAACCAATATGAGTCATAGCTCAGATGATGCATTGATTCAACAATTGATTCATCCGGAAGACAATCGTGTTTTACTCTTAGTTGAAGCCATTAAGCGTGGTTATGAAATTGATGAATTGGCTGAATTAACTAATATTGACGAATTCTTTTTCTACCAATTACGTCATTTGTTAAAGTTAGAAATAGAAGTTGAACAACAAGTTGAAAGTGTTGAGGCGTTGCGACGTGCGAAAAAATATGGTTTGTCAGACGGCTTGTTAGCACGATTCTGGCGGACTAATTTTAAAAATATTGCAACATTAGCACACGAAAATCATATTGAACCAACTTTCAAAGCATTAGAACCATCTGCTGGTGAATTCCCAGAAAATGCCAGACAATATTATTCAACTTATGAAGAGGAAAATGAATCATTGCCAGTTAGTGAAGATACTGTCTTAGTGATTGGTAGTGGCGCATTCCGAATGGGTGATGCCGCCGCTGGTGGTTATGCAACCACGATTGTTTTGTCGGAATTAAGACGTTTACAATATCACACCGTGATTATGAATAATAATGCAAGTGATGCCACCTTACTACAAAATCTGGCTGACAAGCAGTATTTGGAACCCTTAGAAATATCAGATGTTATGAAAGTAGTGGCACTTGAAAAACCAATTGCTATCATTGTGCCTGGCAATCGACGTAAGTTGATTGATGCCTTAGCTGATTTGAAGCAAAATGTTTTAATTTTGCCAAAAGAAAAGCACGTACCGAATGGACCAGATGACACTGAAACGGAATTCGCACTAAATGTCTTTTCCGATGGGCATAACATTTATCCAATCAATATTACGCAACACATGACTGGTGAGCTACATATTGTACCAGAAATTGCGCAACTGCCGATTCAACTGGCGCAAACACATTTAGAAAATCCTGGTGTTTACCAAGTAATTTGGTATCAGGATACTTCAGAATGGGTAAAACATGTTGATGTGCCTGATATTTCACATGATACATGGTTGCGACCAATGCCATTTGGCCAAATGGCATTTATGAGTAAGGTGATGCAGGTGCAATGGTTGCGTATGACAGTGAGAGCATTGTTGGCAAGAATGACGTCGCAGGACAGTGAACTATTAACTAATGTCAATAAATTAACTTTACAAGCAGATGTTGCTATGATTGCTTCAGACATTAACTATGCCTTACACTTACAGCCAACACAGATGATTGATGGCACGCGTTTTGAGATTGGGGTAGGTATTAAATACGATGAGCAAATCAAAATATGAGACATACTTATACACAGGTGTTTTAGTTGAACAGGATGCTTCTGGACGATACATGCCAAAAAATAATGGTGCCAAGCCAAATATTTGGCGAACAGGTAAGCATACAAAGGGTAAATATGCTAATTTTGGACAAGTTTTTTTGACTGAAAATAACCAAACTATCGCTGTTATAGCAGTAGAAAAATTACCTTTCAATCAACGTCATAATTACACGCCAATGCAACGATGGACATCAGAAACTGTTGATAGTGATTTGTTATTACCATACAAAAAAGCGTAAACACGACATGTGTCTACGCTTTTTTTGAAGTCTCATTTTTTTTGAGTAATTTTGACGTTGAAATTAAATAAAATAGCATTGAGAATAATTAGTAGGGCACTGAAAATAAAAATGCCTCGGTAATCAAACATACTAGCAATCAGGGCACCAAACATAGGGCCCATCACACTACCAAGAGCTTGAAAGCTTTGATTATAACTGAAAATGCGGCTAGTCATGGCCATTGGTGAATTTTTAGAGAGTAGCGTTTGTACGGCAGGCAACATCGTAGCATCACTAATACCGACAATAAATCGAAAGACCATTAACATAAAAATACTCGTGACAAATGCTGTTGGTATAAAGGCCACAACGGCAATCATGAACCCGATTTTAATCATGCGGTCAGTACCAACACGATCACCAATTTTACCAAATTGCGGGGCGGCTATAACCGTTGCCACACCAGGCATGGCCGCGACCACACCAGCTATGAACGTTGTATTAGAAGCATTATGAGTTAATTCACGAACGAACAAACTCACAATAGGATTAATTGACGTGTTCACAGTTTGAACTAACATGGTCGTAATGAACAAACCTAGAATGAGTTGTTTATTTGGAACGGCTTGCCAAAGTTGTGCTGTGGAAGCACGAGCGGTTCGAGGCGATATTTTAACAGGTTCTTCCTTGACTAAAAATAGTGTCAGTAGAAAAACGAGGAATAAAATGACACCTGTGATGTGAAATGACATGCGATAAGAGACTAGCGAAGCTAACGTGCCACCAAACAATGGACCAAGTAAGTTACCAGCTGTCATACCAGTAACTAAAATACCTAAAGCGTGACCAGCATGCTCTTTTGGCGTTTGGGTGGCAATCAAAGCATTTGAGTTAGAAACAAAACCACCCATGACGCCTTGCAACGCCCTTAAAGCAAATAGTTGCCAAACATTACTGACATAACCCATCAAAAATAATACAATTGCCATACCTAGTGCAGCGCGCAGCATCATTAGTTTTCGACCTTTGCGGTCTGCTAGTTTTCCCCAAAATGGTGACACAACTGCCGTTACCAAAAAGGTTATAGCGAAGACAGCACCAGAGTAAAACGTGAGCTCATTTTTGTTAAAATCACCTAATGTGTCAATGTATAAGGCCAGAAAGGGTATTACCTCACTCAATGCAATGCCAGTCATGAAGACGCCAAACCAGAGAACAAAGACATTACGCTTCCAAAGTGTACTTTCAGAATTTTCAGACATAAATATTACGCGAACTAATAGTAAATTTAAGCGATTAATACTATTAAAAACGATGTGTTGTTAAGGGTGAACCTTAGATGTAACATCATCGATACGCGACCTCCTTAACTTAGTATGTTATAAAATGATATAAACTATTATTCCATTTTATCCCTAAATGTTAAAATGTGCACATTTTAAACCTTGACTTGTGAATAAATTAAATTTTGATTATAATTGATGTACGTTTAAAAAGCGTTATTAAGGTATTTTGCGGTTTTAAAAATAGTGAAGTATCTTCCTGATTATATGAAGGGAAATGAGCGCCAAAAGTGATATTATGTGCGCTTACAAAGTAATGATATGGCAAGAACAAAAGATTATACTGGACAAGAAGTGCTTGATATGGTTAATGAATACATGTCAAGTGAAGATTCTCAAAAAGTTAAAGCGGCTTATGAATGGGCAACAGATTTGCATAAGACACAAAAGCGCAAATCAGGGCAACCTTACATTATTCATCCAATTCAAGTTGCGGGAATCTTGGCTGAATTGAAAATGGATACCGCCACAGTTATTTCAGGTTATTTACATGATGTTGTCGAAGACACGCCAGCGACATTGGCAGATGTACAAGAACGTTTTGGTGATACGATTGCTCAAATCATTGATGGTGTGACCAAAATCAGTAAAATTCAATACCAAAGTTCACAAGAACAATTGGCCGAAAATCATCGTAAATTACTTTTGGCAATGTCAAAAGATATTCGAGTGATTATTGTTAAGTTAGCTGACCGTTTGCATAACATGCGGACACTTGGCGCCTTGCGTGATGATAAGCAAAAGCGAATTGCTAATGAAACGCTTGACATCTATGCACCTTTGGCTGATCGTTTAGGAATTAGTGCAATCAAGTGGGAATTAGAAGATTTATCATTAAGCTTTATCAATCCTGAACAATATCATCGTATTGCTTCCTTGATGAATATGAAACGTGATGAGCGCATTAGTTATGTCAATGAGGCTGTTAAAGAAATTGAAAATGCAATTCATGAATTAGAATTACAAGATGTGGACGTCAACGGACGACCTAAGCATATTTATTCAATCTATCGTAAAATGACTGACAAACACAAGGCGTTTGAAGAAATTTATGATTTGTCAGCTGTCCGGATTTTAACCGATTCTATTCCTGATACCTATGCAGTTCTAGGTGCTATTCATTCTAAATGGACACCAATTCCAGGCCGATTCAAGGACTATATTGCGTTACCTAAAGCCAATGGTTATCAGAGTTTACATACCACAGTAATTGGACCTGGTGGACGTCCATTAGAAGTCCAAATTAGAACGCATCATATGCATGAAGTTGCTGAATTTGGTGTGGCTGCTCATTGGGCCTATAAACAAAACAAAGGTTCTAACAAAGAAGCTAACGTCAAGGATAAAAACCAGCAAACATTAAATGTGATACAAGGTATTCTAGAGCTTCAAGAAAATGCCAAAAATGCTGAAGACTTCATGGATAGTGTGCAAGGCGACCTATTTTCGGATCGTGTGTATGCCTTTACACCTCGAGGAGATGTTTTTGAACTGGCCAAAGGTGCTGGACCATTAGATATGGCCTTTTCAATTCATACAAACGTGGGCATTAAGACCACGGGTGCTAAAGTTAATGGTCGCATTGTACCGCTTGATTACAAAATTAAAACTGGTGACATTATCGAAATCACCACGTCAGCTAATGCCAAACCAAGTCGCGATTGGCTGGAGTTAGTGTCAACACGTCGGGCTCGTAATAAAATTAAGCAGTATTTTAAGCAGCTTGATCGTGATGATAATATTGAAGCAGCTCGAGAATTATTGAGTAATAGCATTAAAGATGGTGGTTATAATGTCAATGATATATTAACGGCAGACAATATTCAGGAAGTCTCTGAAAAAATGCACTACCACTCATCGGATGATATGTTAGCTGCGATTGGTTTTGGTGATGTTGCCTTACCTGGTGTTGTCAACAAACTTACGGAAAAAATACGTGAGGCGCAGCAAGAAGCAGCGGCACAAGAGCTACAACGTGAAATGCTTGAAGAAGGACATGGCATTAAACGTGATGAAACAGCCTTTACTAAACGTCAAAAAGCCTCGGCCGATGATATTGTCATTGCAGGCGTTGATAACCTGTTGGTTAGATTAGGACGTTGTTGTACACCAGTTCCGGGGGATGCTGTAAAGGGTTATATCACTAAAGGACGTGGCATATCTGTCCATCGACTTGGTTGCCCCAACATTCGTGCTGCTGAAGCACAGGGACAACGGCTAGTTGATGTCGCATGGGAAGATGATTCTGGCTTGAAACCTAATTATGACGCTGATCTAACTGTTCGTGGAGAAAATCGTAATGGCTTGCTGAACGATGTTTTGCGAAGCGTCAATGGTCGTACTAAATATGTCAACTCAGTTAATGGTCATGTGACAAAAAATGGTATGGCACAGGTCGCGTTATCATTAGGTGTGCGCAATGTTGAGCAGTTAACCGTTATTATGGATGCACTCAATAATTTGCCTTCCGTATATGATGTTGAACGCGCATTTCATTAATGAGTTCGTTTTGTAACGCGATAAAAAAGATTTATCTGCAGATAAATCTTTTTTTGCTATAAATGTAGTTAATGTTCTTTGTAATTTTGTGTGATTAAAATAAGACACTGGATGCTTTATTAATACCGGCACATGCTACCTTATTATGATGGCGCTTGAAACACAATGCTATTTCACGTATCATGATAACAATAAAAGATATACTTTAAAAATGGAGACAATATGAGAGTAGTAGTACAACGGGTTAAACAAGCGGTCGTAGCCATTGATGGTCAACCAACTGGTCAAGTTGGGCAAGGATTTGTCCTTTTAGTAGGTATTAGTGATCATGATACAGAGGCTGAAATTGATTACCTTGTTCGTAAGATTACAAATTTACGCGTTTTTAGTGATGATAATGGTCAGATGAATTTGAGCCTTAAAGATATTAATGGTGGCATATTGTCAATTTCACAATTTACATTGTACGCAAATACCAAAAAGGGTAATCGACCAAGTTTTACTGACGCCGGCGCACCCGATTTTGCAGAAAAAATGTATGAACTGTTTAATGAGCGTTTATTGACAACCGGTGTATCAGTCGAAACGGGTACATTTGGTGCTGATATGCAAGTAACGTTGACCAATGATGGCCCGGTAACAATTATTTTTGATACCGATCAAAAATAAAAACGCTCATTTCTGAGCGTTTTTTTTGTGATGATAGTACCAACCAATCGAAACAAGACTTTCAGTGCCATTTTTAATACGTGATAAGTTAGCACGATGACGATAGAAAACAAAAATAGTTAATACGATAGCAACCAGTGTTAATATCCAATCATGAAAGTAAAAGGAAACCACCGTTGCAAATCCAAATCCAATCATAGAACTTAAGGATACCATTGAACTAATTAATAGAGCGATGATAAACACTGCAGAGACCATTAAAAAGAAAGGTGGATTATAGGCTAGTAGCACGCCGGCCGAAGTTGCAACCGCTTTGCCACCTTTGAAACCAATCCAAAACGAATAGGTATGACCAAGAATCGCACCTAATCCAATTATCATTGGATTAATGTTACTTTGAAATAATAGAGGTAGTAGTCCAGCTGCTGTTCCTTTAAGTAAATCAAGAATCAAAACGGTGATACCTGCTCGAACGCCTAAAACACGGAATGAATTTGTTGTGCCAATATTTCCGGAACCTTCGTCACGAATGTCTTTATGATAAAAAATTTTGCCGACCCAATAGCCTGGCACTAAAGAACCTAATAAATAGGCCAAAATAAACATGGTAATGGTGGTTAACATAACTTAACTCCTTTAACTAAAAACCATTTATTAGTTTACCATAAAAGCACTTAGTATATGCCATAACTAATCAATTTTAAAATATTACTACTTGTCAGAATACATTTTTTAATCTATTATAAAATAGATTGACATTAACGCACGAACACTGGTTCGTGTTTTTAAGGATAAATAAACATGCCAGAAAAAAATCATTATGATTCAGATTCAATAAAAATTTTAGAAGGATTGGAGGCCGTTCGAAAAAGACCAGGAATGTATATTGGCTCAACTGACGGTCGCGGTTTACATCATTTAGTGTACGAAATCGTTGATAATGCGGTTGATGAAGCTTTAGGTGGCTTTGGAAATGATATTCGTGTGACGATTCACCCTAACAATGCCATAACCGTGCAAGATTTTGGCCGTGGGATGCCGGTAGGCATGCATGAATCAGGCAAACCAACACCAGAGGTTATTTTGACAGTTTTGCATGCCGGTGGTAAATTTGGGCAAGGTGGTTATGCGACATCAGGCGGTTTACATGGTGTTGGGTCATCAGTTGTGAACGCCTTATCGGAAAGTTTACAAGTAACGATTGTCCGTGATGGACACAAATGGGAAGAAGACTTTATTAATGGTGGGAATCCTGTTGGCACACTGCGTGATTTAGGTAAAACAAAAGCGCATTCTGGTACAACAGTAACTTTTAAGCCTGATCCAACGATATTTAGCGCCACTGTATATAAGTATGAAACGTTGTCAGAACGGTTACGTGAATCAGCTTTCTTAATGAGTGGTGTTAAATTTACATTGACAGATGAGCGAGTAGATCCAGTTCGCGTTGAAGAATATCATTATGAAAAAGGGTTGGAAGCCTTCGTTGGCTTTTTAAATGAGGACAAAGAAACCATTGGGCCAGTCATGACTTTTGAGGGTGAGCAAGAAGGTATTGTGGTTGATGTTGCTGCCCAATATAATGACGGCTACTCAGAAACCTTGCTGTCATTCGTCAACAATGTGCGAACTCAAGATGGTGGCACACATGAAGTCGGTTTTCGAACTGCATGGACAAAAGCATTTAACGAATATGCCCGAAAAGTTAATTTGTTGAAAGATAAAGATAAGAATTTGGAAGGGACAGATGTACGTGAAGGCCTAGCCGCCGTTATTTCATTGCGTGTGCCAGAACAATTCTTACAGTTTGAAGGTCAAACTAAGGACAAGCTAGGTACACCGGAAGCTCGTGGTATCGTTGATGCGGTTGTCAACGAAACGCTAGGTCGTTTCCTGATGGAAAATGGTGACTTTGGGCAAAGCTTGATTCGCAAAGCAATCAGAGCGCGTGAGGCACGTGAAGCAGCACGTAAGGCGCGTGACGAAAGTCGTACTGGCAAATCAAAGGGTGCTAAAGATCGTTTGTTGTCAGGTAAATTAGCACCAGCACAATCAAAAAATGCCGACAAAAATGAGTTGTTTTTAGTTGAGGGTGATTCGGCCGGTGGCTCAGCTAAACAAGGTCGAGACCGTAAGTTTCAAGCGATTCTACCCTTACGTGGTAAAGTCTTAAATACTGAAAAGGCGAAATTAGCCGACATTTTGAAAAACGAAGAAATATCAACGTTAATCTATGCAATTGGCGGTGGCGTTGGAGCTGATTTTAAAGTAGATGATGCCGCATTCAGTAAAATTATTATCATGACTGATGCTGATGATGATGGGGCTCATATTCAAACTTTGTTACTCACCTTTTTCTACAAGTATATGCGGCCATTGATTGAAGCAGGTCGCGTATATATTGCGTTGCCACCACTTTATCGCGTTAAATATTCATCTAAAAAGATTCCCGATCAATTTGCATGGACCAACGATGAACTTGAGCAAATTACCAGCAAACGTGAGGCACGTTACGAACTGACACGTTTTAAGGGATTGGGTGAAATGAACGCATCATTACTCTGGGAAACAACAATGGATCCTGAGTCAAGAACATTAATTCGTGTCAAAATTGATGACGCTGTACTTGCTGAAAAGCGGGTAACGACCTTGATGGGTGATAAAGTCGAACCAAGACGTGACTGGATTGAAGCTAATGTCCAATTTACATTGGATGAAGCTGGTTCTATTTTGGATACAGTTGAAGGGGATACTAAGTCAAGCGATGTTTTCGAAAAAGCACGTCATCATGAGTCGCCAAGTAGTGAAACAATTACTGCAGCCAAGGAACAGGGACCGGTGATTACATCATGGCAAAATGACGATTAAGTCACGCAGTCGTTATTTTTACAGTTATAAATCAAGGAGAACCAAAGTTAAATGGCAGATCGTATAACTGATCTATCACTGGAAACAGTGATGGGAGAACGCTTTGGGCGTTATTCCAAATATATTATTCAAGAACGCGCATTACCAGATATTCGTGATGGTCTAAAACCAGTTCAGCGACGTATCTTATTTGCGATGGATCAAGACGGCAACACGTATGATCATCCATACCGTAAATCGGCAAAATCGGTTGGTAATGTGATGGGTAACTTTCATCCACACGGGGATTCATCAATCTATGAGGCGATGGTTCGCTTATCTCAAAGTTGGAAAGTGCGTGAACCATTAATTGATATGAACGGTAACAATGGTTCAATTGACAATGATCCAGCTGCTGCCATGCGTTACACAGAAGCACGTTTATCCAAAATTGCCGGTGAGATGATGGCTGATTTGGGACAAGAAACGGTTGACATGGTGTTGAATTTTGATGATACCACCTATGAGCCAACAGTTTTGCCGTCACGTATTCCAAGTTTATTTATCAACGGTGCGACCGGTATTTCTGCTGGTTATGCGACTGAGATTCCGCCACATAATCTCAAAGAAATCAATGCGGCGTTGACGTATTTGCTGGATCATCCAGAAGCAACGTTATCACAATTAATGCGTTACGTTAAAGGCCCTGATTTTCCAACAGGTGGTATTATTCAAGGCTTGGATGGTATCAAAAAAGCTTATAAGACTGGACGCGGTAAAATTGTTGTTCGCGCTAAAACAGCTATTTCAACGCTGAAAGGCGGGAAACAAAAAATTGAAGTTACTGAATTGCCATACGAGGTTGTCAAATCAACATTAGTTTCTAAAATAGATGCTATTCGACTCAATAAAGAAGTTGCTGGTATTGCTGAAGTGCGCGATGAGTCTGATCGTGAAGGCATGTCCATCGTCATTGAACTTTCAAAAGATGCGAATGCTGAAGGTATTTTGACGTATTTGTTCAAAAAGACTGACCTACAAATATCGTATAACTTTAACATGGTCGCCATTCATGATCAGCGACCTGTTCATGTTGGCCTAAAGGACGGTTTATCTGCTTTCTTGGATTTCCGAAAAGAAGTTGTCCTAAAACGATCTGCATATGAATTAGCAAAAGCTCAGGCGCGGCAACATATTGTTGAAGGTCTAATTCGCATGCTATCAATTTTGGACGAGGTTGTGGCGACAATTCGTGCTTCAAAAAACCGCAAGGATGCGACGCAAAACTTAATCGACAAGTTTCAATTTACGCAACCACAGGCGGAAGCAATTGTTACCTTGCAGTTGTATCGTCTAACAAACACTGATGTCACGCAATTAGAGGAAGAATTTGCGCAATTAAATGACAAAATTGCACGACTGAACTTGATTTTAACGGATGAGAGTGCACTAAAAGATGTGATTCGTGCTGAGATAGCGGCTATCACGAAAGGATATGCTTCTCCTCGTCGTAGTGAAATTGAGGCAGAAGTTGAAACGCTAGTGATTGATACAGCGGTTACGATTGCTGAAGAAGATGTCCGTGTATTGGTCTCACGAAATGGCTATTACAAGCGTTCATCGATTCGTTCATATAAAGCTTCAGATAACGAAAATGGCTTGGCGGATGATGATTTAACAATATTTGAGGGAACCCTCAATACCACGGCGTATTTGCTGATGTTCACTAATAAAGGGAATGTCATTTATCGACCAGTTCATGAGTTACCTGATACCAAATGGAAAGATACTGGTGAGCATTTTTCTCAGCAGCTTTCTAATTGGGTGAGTGACGAGTATGTCATCAAAGCAATAGCACTTACGGATATTGACCAAGGTGGCGATTTCTTATTAGTAGCCAATGATGGTTATATTAAGCAAACGTCAGTTTCAGATATTGTGCCGAAATCTTATAAGAAAAAGTCAGCCATGGCGATTAAGCTAAAACAGGAAACGAGTTATTTAGTGAACGTTGTTTATGTTGATAAGGTTGCTAAACAGGACGTATTGTTACTATCTCATAATGGTGTGGGATTGCGTTTTGCACTGTCTGACGTACCAGAAATTGGTGCGCGAACGGCAGGTGTCAAGGCGATGGATTTGCGTGATGGAGACACCATCAAAGCAGCACTATTAATTACTGATAACCAGCAAAAAGTTGCAATAGCCGCAACAAATGGGGCGTTTAAGTATATGCCCGTTTCTGAAATTAGCCGTTCAAAGCGTGCCAACAAGGGACTGCTGATTTTCACTCAAAAGAAGACAGTAGCTTATCATGTGGCAACAGCAACAATTTTTGACGAGACAGTTACTGCACTATCAATTCTGACAACGCGCTATCAAGTTCAAGAAATTCAATTGAGTGATTACCGACCATCTCAACGGATAGGAAATGGTCAGTATGTTGTAGATGTTGATAAAAATGGGACACCATGGATAATGACACCGCTAACATTGGTAACGACAAATTGACAATTTTTTGTTAAAATGAAACTATATTAATCTAGGAGATATAAAATTCATGGCTAAGACTTTAGTTTTTGGGCACAAAAACCCTGATACAGACACAATTGCTTCGGCGATTGCCACATCTCATTTATTACGTCACCTATACAACTGGGACACAGAAGCAGTTGCACTAGGGACACCAAACGAGGAAACAAAGTTCGCTTTGAGTTACTTTAAACTAGAAGCACCTCGCGTCATTACAAGTGCTGATACCGATGATGTTGTCTTAGTCGATCACAACGAGGCAGCGCAATCAATTGATAATTTAGCTGATGTGACAGTAGCAGCTATATACGATCACCATAAATTCAATTTTTCCAATAGCACGCCACTTTATATTGTGGCTAAGCCTTGGGGTTCAGTAGCTACTATTTTATACTTTGAATTTAAAAATAATGACATTACAATTCCAGCTAACATAGCTGGCTTGATGGCATCGGCTGTCATTTCAGATACTTTGTTGCTTAAAAGCCCAACGACCACTGAAGCTGATAAAGTTGCTTTGTCAGAATTGTCAGAAATAGCTGGTCTTGAAGACTATGAAAAGTATGGTTTAGATTTGTTGAAGGCAGGGACTGACCTTTCTTCACGTACTGATAAAGAGTTGATTGATGGCGATGCAAAGTCATTTGACATGGCTGGTCACCAATTCCGCATTGGACAAGTGAACACTGTTGATATTGATGACGTTTTGGCACGCCAAGCGGGTATTGAAGATGCCATCAAGTCTGAAGGCTACGAGGACTTTTTGTTTGTCATTACAGACATTTTGAATTCTAATTCAAAAGCAATTTATCTAGGGGATGCAAACGATGCCATTGAAAGTGCTTTCAATGCGAAATTAGCAGGCAATGTCATTGATTTACCAGGTGTAGTGTCTCGTAAAAAACAAGTTGTCCCACCACTTGAGCAACAATTTTAAGATTTTTTAAAAATCTTAAGCTGAGATATAAACTTTTACGAACAAAATTTCGTCAAGTTAGAAAAAAGGGCTTTACAGTGCCCAATAGTTCATGTATAATAGTTATTTGTATTGACAAGCAAATAAAAATTTTTAAGAAAACACACTAAGGAGCAAGGATTATGCGTATCCACGTCGTTTTAGGAAATGATGAAACTGGTGAGCGTATTTACTTGACGTCTAAAAACCGTCGTAATACGCCTGACCGCCTCGAGTTGAAGAAGTACTCACCAAAACTTCGTAAAGTAGTGACATTTAAGGAGATTAAGTAATGGCAAAAAAGTCAAAAATTGCTAAGGCACAAAAGCGTGAAGCTTTAGTTGCAAAGTATGCTGAAAAGCGTGCTGCATTGAAAGCATCTGGTGATTTCATCGGTTTGGCTGCTTTGCCAAAAGATTCATCTCCAGTACGTGTTCACAATCGTGATTTGATTGATGGTCGCCCTCATGCTTACATGCGCGAATTTGGTATGTCACGTTTGAACTTCCGTCAATTGGCACACAAGGGTCAAATTCCTGGTGTGCGTAAGGCTTCTTGGTAAGCACTTATATATTATTTTAAAAAGCCGGCTTGCGGCTTTTTTTATTTGTGAAAACAAACAGTGAATTTGCATTTTTTTCATAAATAAGCTATAATCAAGATAGTTAATTTACATAGCAATTGTAAATGAGCGGGTCACTTTGTAAAAAGAGGCCGGCTCATTTTTTATGAGATTAGCGCTTGCTGTCAATACACACGAACAGGTATTCAAATGTGTACCAAAAATAGTAGTCTGAATTTAGTCGAAAGGAGAAAGCAAATGACCAGTAAAACGGAACAAGTTGTTATAGACTTGATCACACCAATTTTAAAGACTCATGATGATTTGCTGTGGGATTTGACGATCACTAAAGAAGGTGGTCAAAAGATTTTACGCATACTGATTGACAAACCTAACCATGAATTTATTACGATGGATGAGTTAACAACTTTTACACAAGATGTTAATGAATTATTAGATACGGTTGATCCAGATCCAATACCTGAAGCATACATGTTAGACATTTCTTCACCCGGAGCCGATCGTCCATTGAAAGAGAATTGGCATTTTGAATGGGCGAAAGAAGCAAACGAGAACATACTAGTGTCTCTATTCACCAATAAAAATGGTCAAAAGAGGTGGCAAGGTAAAATTCAGTCGCTTGATCAAGATGGTTTAGTCTTAAAGACTGAAAATGGTGATTTGCCTTTGACTTTCGATGAGATAGCAAAAGCGATATTAGATGTTCAGTTTTAATCGGTAAAAAATGGAGAAATCGAATGAGTAAAGAATTAGTAGATGCACTTGATGCTCTTGAGGCAGAACGTGGTATTGATCGTTCGGTTGTTGTTGATGCTTTAGAGGACGCCCTAAAAGCAGCTTACAAAAAGCAATACAACACCGCCGATAATGTTGAAGCAACGTTTGACGATAAAAAGGGTAACATTAGTATTAAGCAAGTGAAAAACGTCGTCTTAGATGATGATTTGGAAGATGATGAAACTGAAATTTCATTGTCTGACGCTTTGGCTTTGAATAGAGCCTATGAAGCTGGTGACGAAATTCGATTTGATGTCACGCCTAAAGACTTTGGTCGTATGGCTGCACAAGCAGCCAAACAAGTGATTGTCCAAAAAATGCGTGAAGCAAGTCGTCAAGCGGTTTATAATAAGTTTGCTGAATATGAAAACGAAATTATTACCGGTGAAGTCGATCGACAAGATTCACGTTTCTTGTATGTGAACTTGCCAGGTAATCAAGAAGCTGTCATGGCCCCCAATGATCAAATGCCAAATGAACGTTACCACATGGGTGATCGTATAAAGGTTTTGGTTAATAAAGTTGAAAATAATGCCAAGGGGCCACAAATTTTTGTTTCACGTACAGCCCCTGACTTGGTTAAGCGTTTATTTGAACAAGAAGTGCCAGAGGTTTACGATGGTACGGTTGAAATTATGTCGATTGCACGTGAAGCAGGTGATCGTTCAAAAATCGCTGTTTACACGCATGATGGTGATTTAGATCCTGTGGGCGCTATGGTTGGTCAACGTGGTGCACGTGTTCAAAGCGTTGTCAACGAATTAGCCGGCGAAAATATGGATATTGTAGAGTGGGTTGAAGACGAAGCGCAATACATTGCGAACGCTTTGAATCCTTCTGAAGTCACGGACGTTATTTTTGATTCCGAAAATGACCGCGCAGTGACCGTCATTGTTCCTGATAATCAATTGTCATTAGCAATTGGTAAAAAAGGTCAAAATGCACGTTTAGCAGCTCGATTGACAGGATTTAAGATTGACATCAAATCAGAAAGTGAAGCGGCCGAATCATTGGCGCAAAAGCCATCTGACGACACACCGGTTGACGAAAGCGAAGAATAATTTGAAAGGATACATGGTGTGTGAAATCACAGATCTCACACCTAATGTTTTAAAACTATGAAACCTCGTAAAATACCAATGCGAAAAGACATTGTAACAGGTGAAATGTTTCCTAAAAAAGATCTCGTTCGTGTCGTTCGCGACAAAGAAGGTAAGGTCACTTTAGATCCTACAAGCAAGGCAAATGGCCGTGGTGCATACATTAGTTTAGATGTGGCCGTAGCGGAAAAAGCTAAACAAAAGCGTATCTTTGATAAAGCGTTTGAGGTGAAAGTGCCTGATCAGTTTTATGACGAACTGATAGCATACGTTGACCATCAGCAAGCGCGTCGGGAGTTGTTCGGTGATCAGTAAGGACGAACAAATCTTAAATTTGCTAGGTTTGGCAATGCGTGCTGGAAAATTAGTGTTGGGAACGGCACCAACTCTTGCAGCTATTCGTGGACAAAAAGTGTCATTGGCATTTTTTCCAAGCGACGGTGGCGCAAGCCAAGCTAAAAAATTAGCCGACAAATCATCGTTTTACAATGTCAGATTAATACAAGACTATACTAAACAGCAATTGACAGATGCCATCGGTGTTAATCGGGGTGTGTTTGCAGTTGCGGATCATGGTTTTAGTCACAAAATTAAACAATTAATATCAGAAAAGGAGCGGAACTAAATGGCAGAAGAAAAGAAATTCTCAGGCTCAAACCGTCCTGCAAGAAAACAGGCAGTGCCAGAACGTAAGGAATTGCCCGCATCGCAACGACGCCATGCGGCTAAGTTAGCAGATGGTGCAACACCAGCTCAAAATAGTTCACGTCCAGCACGTCAGGGACGTCCAAATAACAATAATGGTCAAGGTCACCAAAACAACGGTAGCCAAGGTCAAAAGCGTACTACATCTCAGAATCGACCAAATAATAATGGTCAGAGTCGTTCAAATACAAACAACGCTAACCGTAATAGTAGCCGACCAGGTTCACGAGTGGCCCCATCTGAAGGCCGTCCAATGGTTCGTGAAAAGAAAAATTGGTCAACCAAGCCACGTGCCGGACAAGTAGATTATTCAGCTAAACCTGATAATAGTCTCAAACAGTACGTGAATGAAAACGAAAAAAAGCGTCAAGCCTCTGAAGCAGTTAAACATCCCAAAAAGGCTGCTGCTAAACCAGCAACGCAACCTAAAGCGCAACCTGCAGCCGCAGCACAACCAGCAACTCCTGCCGCTGGAACAGGTAAGTTTGGTGGTGCACTAGCTTCTGGTAATAACTCTGCGCGTAATAATTCACGCAAGCGTAATACTAATGGAACTGGACAGCAAACGCCACGCCGTAATGATCGACCACGTGGGTCTAAAAAGTCACGTCGTATTGCCGCAAAGCACCAACCAGCAGCACCAGTGACTGTTCGAAAGGAGCAGCCATTGCCAGAAGTTTTGGAATATCGTATTGGCATGAACGTCCAAGATTTGTCAAAACTTTTGCATCGTGATACAGCAGAAATTATCAAAAAGTTGTTCTTGTTGGGAATTGTAACAAACCAAAACCAAAGTTTGGACGAAGATACAATTGAAATTTTGGCTGCAGATTACGGTATTGATGCTAAAGTTAAAGAAGAAGAAGATGTTGCCAATATTGATCGTTTCTTTGATGATGAAACGATTGATGAAAGCAAATTGGTACCTCGACCACCTGTTGTTACAATCATGGGTCACGTCGATCATGGTAAAACAACTTTGTTAGATTACTTGCGTAATTCACACGTGACTGAAGGCGAAGCTGGTGGTATTACACAACACATTGGTGCTTATCAAACTCGTTTGAATGATAAGTTAATCACTTTCTTGGATACACCAGGGCACGCAGCCTTTACAGAGATGCGCGCGCGTGGTGCTAACGTGACGGATTTGACAATTTTGGTGGTTGCTGCTGATGATGGTGTTATGCCACAAACAATCGAAGCGATTAACCATGCCAAAGCAGCCGGAACACCTATCATCGTGGCAGTTAACAAGATTGATAAGCCTGGTGCCAATCCAGATGATGTGATGAACCAATTGATGGCATATGATTTAGTGCCTGAAGAATACGGTGGTGACACAATCTTTGTTAAGATTTCTGCCAAGTTTGGACAAAATGTTGATGAGTTACTGGAAATGATTTTGCTACAAGCTGAAGTGCTTGAACTTAAGGCCGATCCTGATATGCCAGCTCGTGGTTCAGTGATTGAAGCACGTTTGGATCGTGGACGTGGACCTGTTGCGACTGTGTTGGTGCAACAAGGTAGTATGCATGTTGGTGATCCAATTGTTGTAGGAAATACTTATGGTCGCGTTCGAACAATGACAAATGAGCGCGGTGTTGAACTAGAAGCTGCGCTACCAGCAACTCCAGTTCAAATTACTGGTTTGAATGATGTACCGCAAGCTGGTGATCGTTTCATCGTTATGGCTGATGAAAAAACAGCTCGTGCAGCTGGTGAAGAACGTGCAAAGCGTGCGCAAGAAGCCATTCGTAATTCAGGTTCAGTCGTTACACTTGATACTTTGTTTAATACAATGGCAGAGAAGGCCATGAAGACTGTTCCTGTTATCGTTAAGGCTGATGTACAAGGTTCAGTTGAGGCACTTTCTGGCTCACTGAAGAAAATTGAAGTGGATGGTGTTCGTGTTGATATTATTCACACGGCTGTTGGTGCTATCAATGAATCTGATGTGACATTGGCCGAAGCATCTGGGGCTGTTATCATTGGCTTCAATGTACGTCCTACGCCATTGGCTAAATCTCAGGCTGAAACGGAAAAAGTTGATATTCGTTTCTACAACGTGATTTATAACGCTATTGATGATGTCGAAGCAGCTATGAAAGGCCAACTTGAACCTGTATTTGAAGAAAAGATTATCGGCCAGGTGGTTGTTAAAGAACTCTTCAAGTTCTCTAAAGTTGGTACCATTGCCGGTGCTATGGTTGAAGAAGGTAAAATTACCAAAGAATCTAAAGTTCGTGTCATTCGTGATGGTGTTGTCGTATTTGATGGTGAGGTTGGCTCACTTCAACGTGGTAAAGATGCTGTGAACGAAGTCAAAATGGGATTTGAATTCGGATTCACTGTGGCCAAGTACAACGATGTTCATGTGGGCGATGTTGTTGAAGCCTATGTGATGCAAGAAGTTAAGCCTAAGTAACCTGGAAACAAATATAATCAATTAAAGAAAAGAGGCATGCAGTTATGGCTAATCCACAACGCGCAGGTCGTCTTGCTCAAGAAGTTCAACGTGATGTAACAGATCTATTGCTCAAGCGAATCAATGATCCTCGTGTACAAGATGTTACGGTCACAAGTGTTGAATTGACAGGTGATTTGCAAATTGCAACAATTTATTATTCAATCTTGTCTGATTTAGCAAGTGATGCTAAAAAAGCACAAGCAGGATTAGAAGCCGCTAGTGGTTTAATTCGGAAAGAATTAGGTTCGCGTTTGACGGTGTATAAGATTCCTGAATTAAAATTTGTGCGTGATAATTCCGTTCAATATGGTAATCATATTGAGGACTTAATCCGTCAGTTACACAAAGAAAATTAATAAGTTGTGAAGAAAAGACTCTCCCCCATTTGGGGAAGAGTCTTTTGTGTTAAAATAGGATTATCAAATTATTTTAAGAAAATGAGCTAATACATGACTAAATTGACACAACCAATCAACAGTGCTGTTGCAGAGATGGCGGCAGATAAATTGCTGAACTTTCAATTGATGATTCGCGATATCCCCGGCATTCTTCGTCTTACTTTTGGAGAACCGGGTTTCGATGTTGACGATAAAATTAAACAAGCGACAATTAATGCGATTAATCATAATCGATCGCATTATGCTGAGAGTCAAGGTGAAACTAATTTGCGACAGGAAGTTGTCACCTACTTCAATGAAAAATATCATTTGAATTTTAAAAACGAAGATAATGTTATTGTGACGCAAGGTGTGAGCGAAGCCGTTAACGTCGTTTTTCAAACACTATTAAATGTTAATGATGGTTTGATAATTCCGGAACCAGCCTATGGTCCTTACTTTGCTTCACTTGATTTGGCGCGTGGGACCAGAATTAGTATTGATACAACACCAAATCACTTTAAATTGACACCAGAAATGGTTGACAAAGCAATTGCTGAAGCAACAGTACCTGTAAAAGCTATTCTGATGAATTATCCTACCAATCCTACTGGGGTAACATATTCACGTGAAGAATTAGAAGCGCTGGCAGTAACCTTTAAAAAGCATCATCTCTGGGTGATTTCTGATGAAATTTATTCAGTTTTGACCTATAACAAAGAGCATGTGTCTTTGGCTGAAATTATTCCTGAACAAACAATTTATATTAACGGTTTGTCAAAATCACATGCAATGACTGGTTATCGCGTTGGCTTTATTTTAGCGCAAAAAGAAATTATTGATGAAATGCAGAAAGTGCACGGTGCGCTTGTATTTGCGCTACCAACATTCGTTCAAGATGCAGCGTTAGTTGCTTTACGTGACGTGACAGAGGCACCGGTATTGATGCGTGATACTTATCAAAACCGTCGCGACAATTTGCTGGCACAATTGCAAGAGTTGGGATTTGAGGTTGTTGAACCTGAGGGTGCTTTCTACCTATTTGCAAAACTACCTGCAGATTTAGGTAACGATGGGGATAGCTTTGCATTAGAATTGGCGCAACAGGGCAAGGTTGCTGTGATTCCGGGATCAGCATTTAGTCACGGTGAAGAACCTAACCCATATATTAGAATTTCGTACGCTGCGTCTGATGCTGATTTAGCTGAAGGTATGAAACGTATAACAAACTATATTGAAAAGGTACGCAGTTCAAAATGAATTTTTGGCAACGAATTTTTCGCTTGAAGAAAAAACAAACACAAGTAAATGAGACTGGGCGGCTCAATGCTATTAAAATGGCAAAGAAAACGGGGACGCTTGTTTTGGTGGCACCGGCCACTGGACAATTACGACCTATTAAGGAAAGTCATGATGAGCACTATCAAGCGGCCAATGGTATTATGTTGATTCCAAACGGCGGAAATTTAATGCTACCCGTATCCGGAATTGTGAGTGAATCGACAACGGAAAAGCTAATGATTACTGATGGTCTTGACCAAAGCGTGACAATGAGCTTAGTTGGACAAGGCGAGGCTGCTCGATTAGCGCGTTATAGCGCTGGGCAACAATTACATGCTGGTGATGTTGTGGGAACAGCTAGTCAAAGAATCCTAGCACAAAATACTGAGGCTGTTCGCATATATGTTGTTTGGTCAGAACATCAAGTACCCAAAGTTCGTTTTGGTTCAGTTTATGCAGGACAAAACATTTGGCAATCCGAGGACGACTTTAATGACAAACAAGCAGATGATTGATGGCGTTCTGGTTGTCGATAAACCAAGGGGTGTTACTTCTTTTGATGTTGTTCGGCAGGTGCGTCGGCTGTTTGGACAAAAAAAGGTTGGGCACGCTGGTACATTAGACCCATCTGTGGCAGGCGTGTTAGTCGTTGCGCTTGGCAAAGCGACTAAATTAATTGATGAGCTCCAAACTAGGCCAAAACGCTATATTGGTGAGATTACGCTTGGCTTTGCTACGGAAACAGAGGATTTAGATGGTGCTGTTATTTCCAGAAAAACCATTGATACACCAATTGCAACGACAACAATTGATGCTGCAATAAAAGTTTTAAATGGCGCAATTAAACAGATTCCACCGATGTATTCAGCTGTGAAAGTGAACGGTCGTCGTCTCTATGACTATGCCAGATCAGGTGAGACAGTGACGCGCCCAGAACGCGATGCAATGATTTATGATTTTCATCGAACGTCAGATGTTAATTTTGAAAATAATGTCCAAAAATTTAATTTTGAGGCAACTGTATCTAAAGGAACCTATATCAGGACGTTAGCTTCAGATACTGGCAAAGCACTTGATATACCGGCAACTATGACGAGTCTAACACGGACGATGGGCAGTGGCTTCACATTGAGCCAAGCTCATGATCTAACAGAGATTGAAAAGCTTGCACCAGATGATTTGCTTCAAATTATTGTTCCAATCAAAGACATTTTGACTTGGCCGACTCACATTCTCTCAGATGATGAATGGTTTGCCGTTAAAAATGGTCAAAAAATTGCCCACTGGGAACCAAGTACAAATTTTAAACAACTTTATTATAACGATAAATTAAAAGCGGTCTATCAGTATGATAACAGTGAACAGGTTTGGCGTTCACGTTATGTATTTGATAATCAATAAATATGACAGATATAATTAAACTTCACTATCCAATTCAAAATGATTTCGAGCCAACGCAACAAGTTGTTGCGATGGGCTTTTTTGATGGTGTTCATCAAGGGCATCAATCAGTGATTAGACGTGCTAAACTTGAGGCTGAAAAACGGCACGTGCCACTCGCTGTATTAACGTATGACCCTCATCCGATTGTCGCTTTCAAAACGTTAACACAACCCTTGAGATATCTTACGCCATTGGATCAAAAAATTGAATTGATGTCAGATTTGGGTGTTGATCGTGTGTACGTCATGCGATTTACATCTGTTCTTGCGCATTTAACAGCACAACAATTCGTGGATGAGGTGTTAATGCATTTAAATCCAGTGGCAGTTGTTGCTGGATTTGATCACTTGTATGGTCCGGCACATACCAATAGTGACATGACGCATTTACAAGGTTATGCTGGCAAACGATTTGAAGCAATTACTGTGCCAAAATTCAGCTTAGACGATCAAAAAATTGGTTCTTCACGAATCAGGAAATCACTCGACGACGGTGATGTTGATGAGGCAGCGAGACAATTGGCCCGGATCCACACGACAACGGGGATGATTGTTCATGGCGAGGCGAGAGGGCGAGAACTAGGTTTTCCAACTGCTAATATTCAAACACCAGAACAAGAATGGTTACCAGGAATCGGCATTTATGCTGTCAAAATTAAAATTGCTGGTCAGTGGTATATTGGCATGGCAAGTATTGGTAGGAATGTCACTTTTGGCGAAAATAGACCAGTGACTGTGGAAATTAATATTTTGAATTTTCATAATGAGGTCTATGGTGAGGCAGTTAAGGTTGCTTGGTATCATCGTTTGCGCGGTGAGATTAAATTCAATAATGCTGAGGAACTAATTGAGCAACTTGTTAAAGATCAAACGGCGACGCAACAATATTTTGAGACACTTGAAAAATAATCAAGTGTCTTTTTTGGCACTCTAATAAAAAGAGTGCCAAAAAGGGTTGCTTTTTTGAAAAATTAGTGTATCATAATAGATGTTAGCAGTTAAAAAAAAGAGTGCTAAAAGGAGTGATGAGATGGCACTGACCGACAGACAAAAGTTAATTTTGAGTGCTATCATTTATGAATATACTCAGACTGCTCATGCGGTTGGTTCAAAAAGCCTGCAAGAGCAACTTAATATTAAAGTAAGTTCTGCTACTATTCGTAATGAGATGGCAACACTAGAAGCTGATGCTTTTATCAAAAAATTACACACTTCTGCAGGTCGAGTACCATCTTACGAGGGATATCGTTATTATCTTGACCATTTGATGGTTACTCGTAATGCATCCTCACAAGATGTTCGTGCTGTTATTCAATCCTTCCGAGGTAATTTTCATGAAATTGATGATTTGTTGGATGAAACAGCGAGAACACTTTCTGCACTAACTGGCTATACGGCTTTGATTCTTAAGCCTAAACGTTCGGACATTAAAGTTTCTGGGTTCCGTCTCGTACCATTAGAGGGACATCAACTGATTGCGGTTCTTGTTACTAATGATGGTAAGGTGACCAGCCAAACTTTCAAACTGCCAAACGAAATGGCGATTGAATCATTGGAGGGCATGGTTAAATATATTAACGAGCAGATGGTTGGTAGACCAGTTAATGATGTTCTAAAAATGATGCAATCTGATGAGTTACCGACTCAAATGAGTCGTATGATTCAAACACCGGCTGCATTTTTACAATTGTTTGGTGATGTATTAGCCCGCTCGGTCGGTGATAATGTTCACATTGGTGGCAGACTCAACGTCCTTGATTTCAGTGGTGAAACTGGTGTTAACAATATTAAGCAATTACTGGAGTTCCTCACTAATGCGAGAGCAGTTAGACAAATTGTGGCACCCTCGGCACAAGTACAAATTAAAATTGGTCGAGAAATTGGCGAAAAATTGCTTTCCAATTTTAGCTTAATCACGCGAGAATTCGTGGTGCCTAATCAAGGTAATGGTGTTATTGCCTTACTTGGTCCAATACCGATGGCGTATAGTAAAAATGCGTTACTAATGGACGCTTTCGGTGAAGCACTAAGTCAAAAGATGATTGAATATACATAATTTAGGAGGTCACACCTGTGACAGATAAAAACGAAGAAGTGGTTGAAGAACAAGTTGTTGACGACGAAACGACAACACAAGAAGTTGAAGCTAATGTTGATGATTTGGATACTGATGTTGATCCCAAACAGGTAGAAATTAACGAATTAACCGCAAAGGTAACAGAATTAGAAGATAAATTACTTCGATCTCAAGCAGAAATTCAAAATATTCAGCAACGTAATGCACGAGAAATACAAGGCATTCGCAAATATGACGGACAACGTTTGGCGACATCAGTTTTACCAGCAGTTGACAACTTAGAACGTGCTCTAGCAGTCGAAGCAGATGACGCAGTTGCAAAACAAATTAAAACTGGTGTTGATATGACACTTAAAACTTTAACTCAGGCGTTAACGGACAATGGTATTATTGCAACAGGTGAAGTTGGCGAGACATTTGATCCCACTAAACATCAAGCAATTCAATCAGTTGACAGTGATGATGTTGAATCAGATCAAATTGCACAGGTTTTGCAAAAAGGTTATATGTTGCAAGATCGAGTGTTGCGACCAGCAATGGTTGCTGTTGCGAAATAATTATTATGGTGATTCAGCGCTGGCACCACACCTTAAAAAGACTAACTAATTAATTAAAAAGTAAAGGAAGAATATATTCATGTCAAAGATTATTGGTATTGATTTAGGAACTACAAACTCAGCTGTTGCCGTCCTTGAAGGTGGCGAACCAAAGATTATTACAAACCCAGATGGTGGTCGCACCACACCTTCAGTTGTGTCATTTAAAAATGGTGAAAGCCAAGTTGGTGACGTGGCTAAGCGTCAAGCTATTACAAACCCAGACACAATCATTTCAATTAAGTCACACATGGGTGAAGCTGGTTACAAGGTTAAAGCCAATGGTAAAGACTATACACCACAAGAAATTTCAGCAATGGTTTTGCAATACATCAAAGGATATGCTGAAGACTACTTGGGTGAAAAAGTTGACAAAGCAGTGATTACAGTGCCTGCCTACTTTAACGATGCCCAACGTCAAGCAACTAAAGACGCTGGTAAGATTGCTGGCTTGGAAGTTGAACGTATCATTAACGAACCAACTGCTGCTGCTTTGGCGTACGGCTTAGATAAATTAGACAAAGATGAAAAGATTTTGGTTTATGATTTGGGTGGTGGTACATTTGATGTTTCTATCCTTGAATTAGGTGACGGTGTCTTTGAAGTTTTGTCAACAAACGGTGATACACACCTTGGTGGTGATGATTTTGATAACAAAATCATTGACTACTTGGCAGCGCAATTTAAAGCTGAAAATGGCATTGATTTGAAAGATGACAAGTTGGCTTTGCAACGTTTGAAGGATGCCGCTGAATCAGCAAAGAAGACGTTGTCTTCAGCTAACGAAGCACAAATTGATTTGCCATTTATTGCTTCAGGTGATCAAGGTCCATTGCACTTGCAAACATCTTTGACACGTGCTAAGTTTAATGAATTGACAGCTGATTTGGTTAAGAAAGCGGAGCAACCAGTTTTGAATGCTTTGAAGGATGCTGGCTTGTCATTCTCAGATATTGATGAAGTTATTTTGAATGGTGGTTCAACACGTATTCCAGCTGTTCAAGAATCAGTTAAAAAGTTGACTGGTAAAGAACCAAACCATTCAATTAACCCTGATGAAGCTGTTGCCTTAGGCGCTGCTGTTCAAGGTGGTGTGATTACGGGTGATGTTAAAGATGTTGTTTTGCTTGACGTGACACCTCTATCATTAGGTATTGAGACTATGGGTGGTGTCTTCACAAAGTTGATTGATCGCAACACTACTATTCCAACATCAAAGTCTCAAGTCTTCTCAACTGCGGCTGATAACCAACCTGCAGTTGATATTCATGTTTTGCAAGGTGAGCGTTCAATGGCCGCTGATAACAAAACGTTAGGACGCTTCCAATTATCAGATATTCCAGCTGCAAAGCGTGGCGTACCACAAATCGAAGTGACATTTGATATTGACCGTAATGGTATTGTAAATGTCTCTGCTAAGGATTTGGGTACTCAAAAAGAGCAAAAGATTACTATCCAAGCCGCTGGTGGTTTGTCTGATGAAGAAATTGAACAAATGATGAATGATGCCAAGGCCAACGAAGAAGCCGATGCTAAGAAGAAAGAAGCGGTTGACACTCGCAACGAAGCTGACCAACTCATTTTCCAAACTGAAAAGACTTTGGAAGAAGTTGGCGACAAGTTGGGTGATGACGATAAAAAGCCAACTCAAGATGCTTTGGAAGCTTTGAAAAAGGCCAAGGAAGGTGCTTCTGCTGAGGATGCTGACTTAACTGATTTGAAGGCTAAGTCAGAGGAATTGACAAAGGTTGCTGGTGAATTAGCAATGAAGCTTTACCAACAAGCAGCACCAAAAGATGGTGCTGAAGGCGAAGCGAAGGCAGCTGATGATAATACAGTTGATGGCGATTTTGAAGAAGTTGATCCCAAAAAAGACGACAAGAAGTAATTATTAATCATGCAAACCGCATTCGTTGAGTGCGGTTTGTGTACATAAATTAGAAGGAGCGGGCACGTGAATAACACAGAATACTATGACCGTCTCGGCGTAGATAAGAACGCTAGTCAAGATGAAATAAAAAAAGCATATCGAAAGTTATCAAAAAAATATCATCCTGATTTGAACCATGAACCAGGAGCTGAAGAT
Organism: Leuconostoc sp. BM2; assembly: GCF_002095565.1. NCBI lineage: Bacteria > Bacillati > Bacillota > Bacilli > Lactobacillales > Lactobacillaceae > Leuconostoc > Leuconostoc sp. BM2. The sequence goes on from NZ_MOWQ01000004.1 coordinate 74,652, forward strand.
AAGTATAAACAAGTCCAAGAAGCTTTTGAAACTTTGGGTGACGAACAAAAGCGGGCACAATATGATCAATTTGGACCAGCTGGCGCGCAGGGCGGTTTTGGTGGACAAGGTGGCTTTGGTGGTTACCAGCAACAGGGTGGTTTTGGTGACTTTTCTGACCTGGGAGATATTTTTAGCCAAATGTTTGGTGGCGGTTACGATCCTAATCGACCAAGAAAAGGACAAGATTTACAGTACCGTATGCGTTTGACATTTGAGGAAGCTATCTTTGGTAAGGAAACGACGATTAAGTTCAAACGCGGCGATGGTTCTGAACATGAAATGAAAGTGACCGTGCCTGCTGGTGTTGAAACTGGACAACAAATGCGTTTGGCTGGTCAAGGTGAAGAAGGCTTTAACGGTGGACCACATGGTGATTTGTTCGTTGTCTTCCAAGTATCTGCTTCGCGTGACGGATTTGAACGTGATGGTGCTGATGTCTATCTTGAACAAAAAATTAGTTTCGTGACGGCTGCATTGGGTGATGATATCCAAGTGAAAACTGTGCACGGAGAAGTTAAGTTACGTATTCCCGCTGGTACACAGACCGGTAAACGTTTCCGCTTGAGTGGGAAGGGAGCGCCTCGTTTGCGCGGCAATGGAAATGGTGATCAATTCGTGATTGTTACTGTTGATGTGCCAACGAAGCTGAATAAAGAGCAAAAGAAGGCGTTAGAAGCCTTCCAAGAGGCAACAACGGGCACAAAGCGCAAAGGTTTCTTCGATAAATTGTAGAATATATAATAAAATGAACTTCTTGAGTTGCTTTTATAACTCAAGAAGTTCATTTTATTTGATGATTATTCAATATATTTAGTATCATCATCAATTTGCCATGGGGCTTTGATATCAATATGATCATAATAAAGATGACCATGCAAATGATCAATTTCATGTTGGAAAACAATGGCAGGGTAGTCACGCAGTTTAATTGTTTGTGTCTTGCCGGTCTCATCTTGATAACGAACAGTGATTCGGTCGGCGCGCGGGACAAATCCAGGCACGTCTTCATCGACAGATAAGCAGCCTTCACCAACGTCCAGTGCGGCACGTTTGACTGACTCAGAAATAATCACAGGATTGAATATTGTACCTTTAAAATAGGGTTCATCTGGGTGCTCGTGTGGATCGAGTGATGGTACCAAAATTGACGCCATTCTTAAAGAATAACCAACTTGTGGCGCAGCTAAACCGACGCCGGGACGAAGGCCATATTTTTCATTTTCGGTTTCATCTTGAGAAACAACCAAATAGGTCATCATATCCTTAGCCAGCTGAGCGGTCTCATCGCTGAGCGGAAATGCAATATCTTTAGCTGTTTGGCGCAAGACAGGATCGCCGTCCCGCGTTATTTTATCCATTGTAAATCTGATTGTCATGTTTTTTACCTCATATTCTAGTATATCAAACGTTTGAACATGTTAAAATAAGATTATGAGTGAAAATTATACTTTACCAATTGACGGTAATTGGACAACTGAAGATATTGTGATTGTTTCAAATTTTGTTGACACTATTTTAAAGGCTTATGAAAGCGGTGTTTCAAGGGATGAATTGGTGCAACGCTATAATGATTATCGCGCTGTTATGCCTTCTAAAAGCGAACAAAAGCGTTTTGACAAGGACTTTGAGCGACAAACGGGACATAGTATTTATCAAGTAACTAAGTTATTGCAGACGAGCACAGAAAAGCGGGTGCGGCTATGACGATGAGTCAGTTTGAAGTTCAAAATATTGATCAAACGGTACTTCTGTGGCTTGATGAGCTACAAAAGGACACAATCAGTGCAATGAGGCAACATTTACAAGTTGGTACAAAACGTGATGAGCGTGATTTGGTTACCAATGTGGATAAGGCCAATGAACAAAAAATCAATGCGCTTATTAGATCTTTTGATACCAATGCACAAATTGTGAGTGAAGAGGGATTTGGTGATAAACCAACAGATATGAATGGTCACGTTTGGTTTGTTGATCCCATTGATGGCACAATGAACTTTGTCAAAGAGCATACTGATTTTGCTATCATGATAGCATTGTATGTGGATAATCAACCAGTTCTCGGTTGGATTCTGGATGTGGTTGACAATGTTGTATATCATGGCGGGCCAAAAATCGGCGTGTTTGCGAATCAGCTGCGCATTCAACAACCAGAAGACGACAGCTTGGCGGAAGGCGTGGTTTTGCTTAGCGGTGCCCGATTGCTGTATGGTATGTTTGGCTATGATCAAATTGCTAAAGCTGCTCTAGGATATCGAGTTATTGGCGCAGCCGGCCCCTCATTTATACGGGTTATTACAGGGCAAGCCGTTGGTTATTCGTCAAAAATGATGCCTTGGGATTTTGCTGCGGGCCAAGTTTTAGCGAAAACTTTAGGTTTAATTGTTTCAGATATTGACGGGCAAGTACTGGATATGTTATCATCAAACATAGTATTAGTTGCTACGAAACGAGCGCATCGCGACATTGTCGAGTTGCATAAAAGCTAGGGAATACGGATTCCCTAGCTTTTGTATGTGAGTAGCATTTAAATTAAAGGAGCACTGGAAAATTGGCAAATCGCGAAGACATTCGTAACATCGCTATCATTGCCCACGTCGATCACGGAAAGACGACGCTGGTTAACGAGCTTTTGAAACAATCAGACACTTTGGACTCACGCAAGGAATTGGGTGATCGCGCCATGGATACCAACGATATTGAAAAAGAGCGTGGTATCACTATCTTGTCAAAGAACACAGCCGTTAAGGTTGGTGACAAGCAAATTAACATTTTGGATACACCAGGTCACGCGGATTTTGGTGGTGAAGTTGAACGTATCATGGGTATGGTTGACGGTGTTTTGTTGGTTGTTGATGCCTTTGAAGGCACAATGCCACAAACTCGTTTCGTTTTGAAAAAAGCTTTCGAACAACACTTGACACCTATCGTGATTGTCAATAAAGTTGACCGCCCTGGTGCTCGCCCTGAAGAAGTTGTTGATGAAGTTTTGGATTTGTTCATTGAATTGGGTGCTGACGAAGAGGATTTGGATTTCCCAGTTATCTTTGCTTCAGCTATGAATGGTACATCATCATTATCACCAGTTGTTGAAGATCAAGAACACACAATGAAGCCAATCTTTGATGCTGTTTTTGCAACGATTCCTGCGCCAGTCGATAATTCTGATGAACCACTTCAATTCCAAGTGGCAATGTTGGATTATAACGACTTCGTTGGTCGTATTGGAATTGGTCGTGTTAAGCGCGGCACAATCAAAATTGGTGATAACGTTGAAGTTTTGAAGTTAGATGGCTCAACACAAAGTTTCCGTGTAACGAAATTGTCTGGTTTCATTGGCTTGGATCAAGTTGACATTGAAGAAGCCAAAGCCGGTGATTTGATTGCTGTGTCAGGTATGGAAGACATTTCTGTTGGGGAAACAGTTGCTGATCCTGCTCACCCAGATCCATTGCCAATCCTTCGTATTGACGAGCCAACTTTGCAAATGACTTTCCGTCAAAATGATAGCCCATTTGCTGGTAAAGAAGGTAAGTTTGTTACCGCACGTCAAATTGAAGATCGTTTGCGCCGCGAATTGCACACTGATGTTTCTTTGCGTGTTGAAGATACTGATCAAGCTGGTGCTTGGTTAGTATCTGGCCGTGGTGAATTGCACTTGGCCATCTTGATTGAAACAATGCGTCGTGAAGGCTTTGAATTGCAAGCATCACGTCCACAAGTTATTTACCGTGATATCGACGGGGTTCAGTCAGAGCCTTATGAATCTGTGCAAATTGATACACCTGATGAATATTCATCAACTGTTATTGATTCATTGAACCAACGTAAGGGTGAGATGGTTAATATGGAGTCTGTCGGAAACGGTCAAACACGTTTGACTTATATGGCACCTTCACGTGGTTTGATTGGTTATTCAACAGAATTCATGTCAGCTACAAGAGGTTATGGTATCTTTAACCATACGTATGCTGAATATCGTCCAGTTGTACGTAACTGGGAGCCAGGACGTCGTAATGGTGCCTTAGTTTCAATTAACCAAGGGGCAACTTCTAACTACGCTATTATGGGTGTTGAAGACCGTGGTCAAATGTTCGTTGGTGCCGGTGTTGAAGTATACGAAGGTATGGTTGTCGGTATGAATGCACGTGACAATGATATTTCAGTCAATGTCACAAAATTGAAGCCACAATCAAACGTTCGTTCTTCAAACAAGGATCAAACTGCTTCAATCAAGACACCTCGTACAATGAATTTGGAAGCGTCACTTGAATTCTTGAACGATGATGAATATGTTGAAGTGACACCTGAAAATGTTCGTATTCGTAAAGCTATTTTGAACACAGCTGAGCGTGAAAAGGCTGCAAAGCGCCGCAAAGCATCAAAGTGATTTTTATACGCTTGAAGTAGTGCAGGTATATATTCTAACTGCTTCATGATGGAGCTATGGCACAATCTGGTACTGCAACGGACTCGAAATCCGTCGAGCCGCTCTTGGCGGTGTGCGGGTTCAAATCCCGCTAGCTCCTTTTGGTCATTTCAAGAGCTTTCATAAGGTGTTAAAAACCTTGATATGACAGCATTTTATATGATTAACATTTCATAGAGTGCTATTAGCTTTCACACATTTAGGTACTTTCTAGGTACAAAAACTAAACAGGCGAGTGAGCATGTAACAGCAGAGATGCTGTTTTTTTTTGTACACAAAAATAAAAAGCCACAAGATATTTTGTGACTTCCATTTATACTTTTTTTCTTGCTAATTGACTAGCTCTTTCAATTCTTTGTTTTATCCAGTTGTCTTCATCAATTTGTTTACCGTGCGTTAATGTTTCTGATTGTAGTGCTAATTTTAATATTGCTATCTCCATCTCATAATTTTTAAGGTATCTCGCATTGATGGCTGCACGTTGGAAAGTAACAGGCATCTGGTAGCCAACGCTCCATGCCTCAAAAATTGCTTTTAGGCTTCTTTCATATTGTTTTTCTTTAGATAATTGTTCAGCCATACGAAAGAGCCTGTACCCTTTATCGAATGAAGCATCTAAACTTTCATCATAATTTACCAGCGTTACGTCAGAGAGGTTAATATTTACGTCGGTATGATTCTTAATGTCGTTCTTTGCTCTTCGTTTTATTCCATCAGGATCTTGGTGTTGTTCGATAATATCATGATGTTTTTGTATAAATTTGTTACCTTTTTCAGTAACTTCAAATTGATTGAGAAGCCCTTTTTTATTTAATATTTTAACTTGGTCAACAAACGAAATGCCATATTTAAAATAAAAATAACTTGGTACTTCTCTTTTTGAATCTGGATTATATTTCGTGAGCCACCAGAGCATAATGGTTTGACCCTCTAATGTTCGTTGTTCAGGTGTTTGACCATCATTAAATGTGAAAAAATCATTTAGTTCATTAGCTGTATATCGACTATCCAGCGTTAATTTTATTTGCTTTAGAGTGTCAAGCGTTTCTTTACTTAACTTGTATGATTTGCTGAATAACATTTGATACCTCGGCTACTTTAATCATCTGATTTATTTGGAAGTGATTCTATTAAGTCTTGCAAACGTTTAATTGATTCTTTGAGTAGAACAGTGCTTTGTTCATCTGATTGATTTTTAATTATATCCGTACCATTTGAGATAATTCTACTAGTTTCGATCAGTACGTTGTTAATATAATCTAAAATTTCAGGGTCTACATCATCATAATAAAATTCTTTTTTGTGACTCACTGGATGTCCAGTGTCGCCGTGTTCAATTCTTAGTTTCTGCTTTTTTTCTGGGTCAATGAAATATTTGTTTTCTATATCTGATTGTAAATTCATCAGTTCAATTTCTACAAAAGATATTGCAGAATCAACTCCATAACCAGATGGGAGGCGACTTAACTTTGCCACGACCGAACCAATGTCATTTTGTATATTACCAGTAGAACGTCCGCTATCTTTTAATTGCTTTAATTCACTTAATATTTGATCACTTGAGTAACCAGTGGCTTCCTCCCATGATTTTAGATCAACTGGATCATCTGAAATGCCTTGTAGATAGGGTACTGAAACGTTGAAGTGATTTGCTATTGATTCGAAAACGTCCAGTTTGGGTTGCGTTTTTTCTTGTTCGTATCGCATTATTGTTTGCGGAGAAGCTGTAATCGAGTAACTATCTTTAAGTATTTTAGATAATTTTGCAAGACTAACCCCATCTCGTTTTCGTAATTCTTGTATTCTATTCATTTTGTTTCTCATTTCTAAATATTGATATACATTAAATATAACATTTTCATTCCAAATATGAAATATATTATTGACATTCCAAAAAAGGAATGATATATTTAGTTTATGGAAATTCCAAAAACGGAATAAGGAGATAAAAAATGAAATCACTAGACAGCAAGTTTGTCAAAAAGATATTGATTGCTAAGGCATTGAAACGTTTGAGCATCAAAGAATTGGCAAAGTTGAGCGGTATAAACCATGTAACAATGTCGAAAATATTGAGTGGTGAACAAACTATTGTACATCAATCAACGTTTGACAAATTAAATGATTGGCTATTACAGGAGGAAAAGAAATGAATATTTTGCAGTGGACTGGTGAAGTTTTAACATTACTAATTTTGATTTGTTGTGCATTCATAGCTGGTTTGGCTATTGGAGATGCAAAGGGTGGTAAAAGATGACAGAGAACACAAAAAAAGCTCCTGAACAGAAGTTTGGCGACGAAGTTCAAGAGACTCAAAATAAATTTATCAACTCAAATTATATCACAAAGATCAATGAGTTGGTAGAGCAAGGTTTATCAGTATATTTGTTGCAACCAAAAACAAGTATTCCTTATAAAGGCTCAAAAGGCCATTTAAGTTCTGTTAATGACATTAAGGAACTAAAACGGTTAATTGAAGCACATGGTGATGACTCAAATGTTGGCATTAGTCTTGTTGACACTGATATAGTCACTTTGGATATAGACAGGCATGGCGATAAAAACGGCTTCCAAAGTCTACTGGATTTAGGAATTAAATTTAATCTTGACGAAGAAGCTGTTGAGATCACACCAAATGCTGGTGCGCATGTGTTTTTTAAAGTCCCTGATGGAGTAGATGTCAACAATTTAAACCACGTTTTAGCCACTGGTGTAGAGCTTTTGACAAACCACGTCACAGTTTCACCATCATCAAAAATAGTTGATAAGAAAGTAGCATTTTATAGACACTATGGTTTGAAAATAACTGAAGCTAACACTATGCCAAAGTGGTTGATAGACTTAGCCACTAAGGATGAAAAGCCAAATAAACCAATGCATAGCACAATGTACAGCGTGTCACAGCGTTGGGAAATGGTCTTAAATGGTTTCAGTGAGGGCGAAAGAAACAACCAAGCTGTTTCTGTATCAGGGTACTTGCTAAGAATAAATCTTGACCCGAATACTGCATTTGACGTTGTGAAACTCATAAATAGTCGTTCAGTTGCTCCGCTTCCAGATAGAGAAATATTTACAACATTTAAAAGTGTTTATGAAATAGAAAAAAAACGACGAAAAAGGGGAATAAATGACAGAACAATTTGAAAAACTCGAAGAAGAGCCAGTTTGGTATAGCTATTTTCAAAGAAATAAAGACGATATTATCAAAGGAAACATTGTAAATAATATAATCATTGTTTTGCAATATGATTCTATTTTCAAAAATGCCTTCAAATTCAACGTGTTCACAGAAGAAGAGATTGTTGATAAAGATATAAAAATTTATGGTGCTGTAATTAGTAAGGGTTATTTGAAAGATGTTGATGTTGCGTTCATAAAAAACTATCTTGAACGAAGCTATCATTTTACAACAGATTCCGCCAAAATATATGAGGCAATATCTTATGTGTCCCAATTGGAGGAAAACAAGTTCAACCCCATGATAGATTATTTTAACGAATCTTTAAAAAAGTGGGACAAAATTGAACGGTCTAGTACATTTTTACCTGAATACCTAGGGGCAGAAAAAACAGATATTACAACATTGATAACCGAAATTTTTTTCATAGGAGCAGTGGCAAAGGCATTCAATCCATTTACGAAGTTTGATTTTTCTTTAGATATTGTTGGTGATCAAGGGACAGGGAAAACGACTTTACTCAAAAAGTTGGGCGGTCAATGGTATGTAGATACAATACAGAATTTTAAAGACAAAGATGAATACGCTAAGATGCAACGTGCGTTGATTGTCAATGATGATGAAATGCAAGCTACTAATGACAGTCGATTTGATGTTTTAAAAAAATTTTTATCGACTGAAACGCTTGAATATAGAGCTCCATATGCACATAAAACCGTGAAACACGTAAAGCATTTTGTAATTGCAAGAACGTCAAATCAGGTTGATTATTTGAAAGATAAAACCGGAAACAGGCGGTATCTTCCAATATTATCTAAACGAAAAAATCAGGTTAAACACCCATATAAGGATTTAACACAAGCAGAGGTAGATCAATTTTGGGGAGAAATGGTTGCTAAGTACAAAGAAAATGGTATTAAGTATCCGACACTTGAACAGAGTGAGTCACTCCAACAGCACAGGGAAAATTTTGTTTATGTTGATGAGTTAGAAAATTTGATAAACGAGTTTTTAGAACACACAGATTTGGATTGGATAACTAGTTCTGATATTGCTGAGGCACAACTAAATAATATTGATTTAGTAAGGAACCAAAATATATCTAAACAGATAACCAATATCATGAATAATAAGCTGGAGTGGGACCGAAAAAGATTAAAAAGTGGACGAGGTTGGAAAAGAGTGACAGCAAGTGACACCTAAGTGACACGTAGGTGTCACCGTACAAAATCACTATTATCAATGGTTACGATGCATTAGTGACACCTATGACACCTATTTATAAAAAAAAAACTTAAATATTAGTTATGTATAGTCTCGGTATATATGTCGGTAAGAAAAATAGGTGTCATAGGTGTCACCGCCTTAGCGAAAGCCTTTACTAGCAAGCATTAAGGCGGTGACACCTACGTGTCACTTTGCTGTCATAGGTGTCACTACTTGGGAACATTAGGAGAAAAAATGAAAATTAAAGCACTAGGATATATTACAGATAAAGGGATCAATTTCGTTGGTCAAATATCAGTTGGCTTCAACAAAGTTATTGATATTTCTTTTATTGAATCAGATCACTTTTCAATTGACTATGAACGCAGGCATTTTGATGTTTATAAAATAACACTAAGTGATGGCAAGGTTATTATATTACCTGCCCAAAATTACATGGCAATTTATGAAGATGGAGAATAAACAATGGAACCTATATATCTAACAATGAAAGACGTTCGTTACTTCAATAATTTATTTGGTGAACAAATTTTAAAAGCACAAAATGGAAAAGCTGTTTTCACATCAGAACATGCGAAAGAGAAATTTTTAAATGAAATAAGAAAAGGCACTTATAAGCATGGTCAGGAGGTTGAGTGATAATGATGAGTTTGCTGGTATTGATTATATTCATTGTCCTAGTTATGTATATCATTTGGCAACGGTGGCAGATTAAATGGCTTCGCTATGCATCTGGTTTCTTGAGCCATCACAATAAATTTTTAAATTATTATGTTAAGTTCAATGAAAAAGCGTGGAAACATGCTGATTATAGAGCAGACCTAGCGGAGGGTATTATCAAAATACTTGGTTATGATATAGACAATTTATCGGGTGGTCATTTTCTAAGTCCAGAAGATCAAAATAAATTGTTGGCTAAGTTGGATAAACAGAAAAGTGAACTTGATGAGTCCGAAGAATTATTTGAAATTGAAGAAGCAAAGTATAAAAAGTATGCCAGTGATTGGTCATAAACCCACTCACATCAACGGTTTAGAGTCGTGATACTTTTGTGAGACTATTTGTGAGACTATTTACCCTGTTTTTGGTGGTAATATAGTATCATAAGATATTTCAGTTGATACAGTGAAATGAGGGATTGCAGTAATGCATTCTCTTTTTTATTGCGCTGGGAGGATTACTGTGCGATTACATAGATGTGCCGAGATAGGGTGTAGAGAGCTTATCAAAATAGGATTTTCGTTCTGTGATAAGCATTACAACAAACGCATGAACGCCTATCATTTAGAGCGTGATGCTGAAAAGGAATTAAACTCTAAAACTTTGAGAGGTCGTCACGATAGGATTAAATATGACGAGACGATCAGACCAGAGTTGGGACATGAGTTCTATCATACGAAGCAATGGACTAAGATTAGTCAGTATATTAAGCAACGTGATATGTATGTTGATGCCATTGATGGTCGTGGTTATGATACAGGTGAATTGATTGTTGACCATATTGTGCCTAGACGTTTGCTTGATACTAAAGCAGAACAATATGACATGGATAATCTATGGTTACTTAATCGAGCGCATCACAATCATAAGACAGCGATTGAAAATAAGATTGAAGACAATAAACTAAGACATTTAAGCCGTGAGTGGTGGATAAATGCATTAAAGGATTGATTGAGTTCAGTCCTTTTTATATTACGTACATGGTTGGTCGGGTGGGTACGTGAAGATTTTCATTTCTTTAGTGTTTTGCCGTTCACTATTATTCTGTGGTGGGTGGGAAAAATTTCATCTTTAGTCCCCCGTGACTTTAAACGGGCATTGAACGATTGCGTTGGAGCCTTCCTTGATGAAAAAAACAGTTATTTTTTCGTTTTAAGGCAGGACAAATAAAAAGCGCCCTTGTGAGGCGCTGAATTGGTATGCTTTATAGCTTCAGCATACCACCATATTTGTACTAACGCAATCTTTCAGTACATAAAATAAAAAGTTAGGAGGTAGCGAATGCCTAGAAAAGCTAAAATAACAACTGATGATACAGATCGTTCCTATCAGAGAGAGCGTACCGAAGCGCTAAAGCAAGCCAACGCAGAATTAAACCAGTTACCAAAAACATCACCAAAGCATTTAACTGGTGTAGCTAGTCGATTATGGACTACCTTAGTACCAGCGTTGAATAAATTGGGTTATATCACGGTAGCTGATAAGTCAACGCTAGAAGCCTTTTGTATCAATTACAGCGTTATGCGTGAAGCCTATGAAAATATCAAGGACGTTGGGGCTATCTATGAAAATAGTGGTCGATACTATAAGAACCCAGCCACAGCCGTCTTAAATGACGCCACTGGTAAGGTTAAGTCATTGGGTGGTGAATTAGGATTAAGTCCAAGTTCTCGTGCAACCCTGATTGATTTGGCTAGTGCTGATGATGGCAGTTTGAGTGCTGATGCCATTGCTGATATGTTTGGTGGTACAACATGATTGAACCCTATCAAGATGTTATCAATGAATATGGGATTGATGAACCAATCATCAAATATGCCGTTGGTGTCTTGACTGGTCACATCATTGCAGGCGAGAAAATCAAACTAGCCTGTGAACGCCACTTATCAGATTTACAACGGATAAAAGGTGATCCAGAATTTCACTACGTTTATGATGCAGAACGAACGGATAAAATTATCAAGTTTAGTACATTATTGGTTGATTTAGAGACACGTGAGCCGTTTAAAATCAGTCCTTATGAAGCGTTTATCGTTGGTTTGCTAGAGGGTTGGAAAGAGCCTGAAACAGGCGGTAAGCGCTTTGACAGGGCGATTATAACAATGGCGCGTGCGAATGGTAAAACAGCCGTGATGGCGTTGATAAGCCTGTTTAATTTCTTGTTTGGTCAACCTAAAACGAACAGACAGTTAGCGGTTGCTAGTGCTGATACAGCTCATGCTGATGCCTTGTTTAAATACATGTCTAGTCAATGGGCTAACTTAGCGAGTGGTACATTTTCTAAGATGGCTAAGCAGTGGGGTATCGAGTACAACCAACGTGAGATGCGGATTAAAAGCCAGTCTACTACCATGCGTAAATTAAGCGCATCATCAAGTACGACTAGTGATGGTATTGGTCATTTTAGTTATGCTGTGGTTGATGAGTACCACTTATTCAAAGACCGTTCGTTTATCAACTCAATTACATCAGGGCAAACGTTCCTACCGTATTCACAAACGATATTTATTAGTACCAGTGGGACAGATGTGCGCAGTCCAATGTTTGCAGACTATAAGCGGTATAGCTCATATATGGCGCAAAAGACGTGGTGTGAGATTGATAATATTCTGTTTCTAGCATGGGAGCAAGACAATGATGATGAAGCCTTTGGAGATCCAAGCATTTGGCAGAAGTCTAATCCATTGTTTGAATTGGAGAGTAAACGCAAGTCAGCAATACCAAAAATGACGGCTGAACGAGATGAATTAAACTCACAAGGTCGCTTGCCTGATTTTCTCACTAAGAACATGAACAGATGGCAGAATGCCAAAGAGAATGCGTTTCTACCAGTTGATTTGCTCACACAGGCAATTATTCCAGCGTTCAATATGCAAGGCAGAGATGTCTATATTGGGTTTGATTATAGCCAGACAAATGATGATACAGCGATAGCCTTTTTATTCCCTTACACAGACGATACAGGCAACCAAAAATATCACTTGTACCAGCACTCATTTATTCCATTGGCTAAGTTGGGAACGATTGAAGCAAAAGAACAGCGTGACGGTATCAATTATCGAGACGTTGAAAGTAAGGGCTTTGCGACAATTACTCGTGATAGATTTGGGTTGATTGATGAAGATGAGGTATTTAACTTCATGTTATCGTTCATTGAAAAATATGATCTCAATGTAAAGGCTATCTTGTATGACCAGTGGGGAACAGGGACGTTTATTAGGCGACTAGATGAGGTCAAAAATGAGTATTTGATTATTCCAGTTCGTCAGGGTATCAAGTCATTAAACGAACCCACAAAGTTCTTACAAATAGCGTTTATCAAGTCACAAATAACCATGCTTGATGATGAAGCCATGTTTGGTGCGTTATCTAATGCGGTTATTGTACAAGATAACAATGGTATCAAGATTGATAAGAACACCAACAGTGCAAAGATTGATGTGGCTGATGCGATTGTCAACGCCTTATTTGAGGGTATGTTTTACTTCACGTCATTTACGAATGCGCCTGATGAGACGAACAAAAGCCCATTTGCTGGTATGAACACAGATGAAGTCAATGATTACTTCATGAACGATTTTACATTTTAGAAAGGAGAGCCAATGAAAAAGATGATGACTTATGTACCATTTGCCCTGATTGTATTGGGTATTATATCAATCACAATCAGTGCATTTATGATATTTAAACCGTTGGGCTTCCTGATGGTCGGGATTGGGCTGTTTGTTTTGGCTTATATCTTAGTACCAAAGGGGGCTAATCAATGAGTATTAAAAATCCATTTGAGACAAGGCAGATGATTACACCTAGTAATTACATGCCTTTTATTTTTGCAGACAGTGGGACAAATATTGTCCCTAATGAGCTGATTAGTGCTGATACTGCATTGCGAAATAGCGATATATACAGCGTTGTTAGTTTAATAAGTGCCGACATTGCGGGAGCAATTTATATTGGAACAAATAAGAATGCTTTGAATGTTTTGAATAATCCCAGTCATCTCACAAGTCGATACAACTTTTGGCAGACAGTCATTTTAGAAATTTTGTTATCAGGTAATGCTTTTGTGGTGATTGATGGTAAAGAATTGCGATATATTCCAAATCAGAACGTCATGCTTGATTTAACAAATGATGTCTTGAGTTATCAAATTACACCGTTTGGCGATTATCAAGGTGGCACGTACAAAGCAAAAAGCGTGCTTCACTTTAAAATCATGGCACACGGTGTTAATGGTGGTGAGCTGGTTGGTCATAGTCCACTGGAAAGCCTTGTGAATGAGGTACAACAGCAAGCCCAAGCCGACAGACTTTCAATGGCTACGTTGGCACGTGCTATCAATCCGACTTCACTGATCAAAATACCTGATGCGGTCGTTAGTCCAGAAGCTAAAGAGAACGTCCGTAGAGAGTTTGAAAAAGCTAACACAGGAAGTAATGCCGGACGAACTTTGGTATTAGATCAGAGTGCAGACTTTCAAAGTATCTCAATCAATGCGGATATAGCCAAATATTTAAATAGTGCAACATATCAAAGGCAACAAATTAGCAAAGCATTTGGCGTACCAGATAGCTATTTGAATGGTCAGGGAGATCAACAAAGTTCTTTGAAGATGATTCAAAACATGTATTTAAACAGTTTGAATCGCTATATTGAACCGCTCATTAGTGAAATTCAACTAAAATTTAGTGATGATATTTCTTTAGATTTAAATAGCATTTTGGATTATTCAAACGCCACTTTGAAGCAAGATCTATTGAATTTTGTGGATAAGGGCATACTAGACGGCTCTCAGGCGCAAAAAATTTTAATTGACAAGGGGGTTATCAATTTATGAACGATAGAGAGACACGAACCTTTGATATTAAAGGGTTAGAAGTACGTGATACCGCTAGTGATGACTTTGTGGGTCAGATAGGTGGGTATGCCGTTGTCTTTGATGAACCAAGTCAAAATCTAGGTGGATTTATTGAACGTGTTGACCCCAACGCTTTTGATGATGTTGATTTTAGTGACGTAGTAGCGTTATACGATCATAATTTTGCGAATGTATTAGGCAGAACGTCAGCAAATACCTTAAAACTTGATATTGATAAAAAAGGCTTGCATTTCATTTTAGATATTCCTAATACAACGTTAGGTAATGACGTGTACACCAACATCAGAGCAGGTAATTTAAAGGGCATGAGCTTTGGTTTCACGGTTGATTCAGATGAATGGGGTAAAGAGACAGACGACACACCAAAACGAACTATCAACAGTGTAGGGGCGTTATATGAGGTGTCAGTAGTTACTATGCCCGCTTATCAGGAAACAACCGTAGCAGTAACCAGAGCGCTCAAAAATGATGCCTACAAGCAAAAGATGTTGGCAGTGTTGAAGTTATATGAATAAGGAGGAAATGATGAAAATTTCAGAAATAGAAACAGAGCTAGATGCTTTAAAAAAGCAAAAGGCAAACAAGATTGTAGAAGTTCGTGCATTAGCAGATTCTGATGATTCAGATGTAGCAGATGTGCAAAAGGGTGTAGCCAGTGTTGATGATTTGCAGAAACAAATTGATGACTTGCAAGCCCAATTAGATGCCGTTAAAAAGGCACAAGGTTTGTCAGATGATTCAACTGATGACAACACACGAGATGATGATCCAGATTTACAAGAAGAACGCAGTTTGAAAGGACGAGAAAACATGGAAATTAAATTGAACCAAGAACAAGAGACCACAGAAGTACGAGACTTCATGCACTACCTAAAGACTGGTGAAAAGCGAGCAAATGCTATCACTACCACAGAAGCAGGCGTTGTAATTCCAAAAGAGATTTTGGATATTCAAAAAGTGCCGACTGATGTTCGTAATTTGTCAGCCGTTATCAACCGTGTATCAGTCACATCAGGAATGGGATCACTTCCAATTCTACAAAAGAACACAGCACGATTGACAACAGCCGAAGAACGAGCTGCAAACCCTGAAATTGCAAAGGCAGTTTTGAAGAGTGTTGATTATAAGGCGCTTACTTATCGTGGTGCGTTGCCATTGTCTATGGAAATGGTGCAGGACGCTCCCAACCTCAAGACATTGCTTAATACCTACGTTCAAGAGGCTAAAGAATTAACAGAGCAGTATCAAATTGGAAAGATTTTGCAAACAGCCACAGCCGTGTCAGCAAAAACAACAGATGACTTGAAGACAGCATATAACAAGGGTTTGGCAAACTATCAACGCCAATGGATTGTGACTGAAAGTTTCTACAATGCCGTTGATTTGTTGAAAGACACTAACGGTCGCTACTTATTGCAAGACTCAATCGCTAGTGCATCAGGCAAGTCATTGTTTGGCTCAAACGTTTTGATTGTTGCTGATGATGTATTGGGTATCGCAAATGATGCCAAAGCCTTTGTGGGAGACCCTAAAGCGTTTGTATTGGAAGCTATGCGTTCTGATGTTGCGGTTGAATGGGATCACAACGAAAACTTTGAGCGTATTCTTGCAGTAGCTTTGCGTGCGGACTTTAAGGCAGCCGACACTAATGCCGGTAAGTTTATTACATTTACTAGTGCAGGTAAGTAACATCATGTACCCAGAAGTGGGTACGTACATATTAAATTAACCACAGGAGGTGGCACATGGCGATAATTACACCACAAGAGCTACAAGATGAATTAAATATTGATGATGATGAAAACGAACTCAAAACACTTACGAGCTTGATTGACGGTGCTACTGCAATGATTAAGGCATCTATTCAAATGAAAATCACTGATGATGATATTTTGGCAGTTGATGCAGAGTTATATAATCGTTTGATTAAAACATTGGCTACTTCAATGTATTATGACCGTGAGTTGAGTAAGGGCTATTCAACTGGTGTTCGTATCATGTTGACTAACCTTAGAAGTGAGATTGTGGGAGGAGAATAAGAATGTTGAATGTGAAGCCTAGTAATTTTAACCACATTGTTTATTTTGGCGAAGTTGGGTCTCAAATGGGTGAAGACGGTATTGAAAGAGATACATTTATACCAAAATTTTCAGCTAAGTTTTCTCCAAAAAGCAGAAGTATGACACAGCAATACAGCATATTTGGTACTGAATTACAAGATACTATTTTAATAGTAATTAGGCATAATAAGTCTGTTAAACGTGGATTAGTTGTTAAGATGCCAAACGGTAGAGCCTATGACATTGTTGATATTAGTTCAGATGAGCAAAATATTTATATTGCTTATGACATTATCACTTTGAAATTAAATGACAAAATTGAGATTGGAGATTAAAATAATATGGAAAAAGCAGAACAATATCCAAAGTGGTTGAACCGTAGTAAAGCACATCAATATATCAGTGCATCTGATAATACGTTCATGAAGTATTACGTTAATAATGGAAAAGTCACAGCATACCCAACTGAACATGGTATCAGATATGATCGTGATGAAATTGATGAAGCTGTGAAACATTACTACGATTAAAAACGTGCAACCAGTCGAATAGTGTGAAATAATAAAAGCGTGTGTACTTTATGTATCATGCTTTTTTTGTTTGACCTTTTGTACATAGCTCACTCGCTATTAAGTAATGAGGTAAATAATGAAGATACAACAAATAGACACACCAAAAGGCAAAGTTTGGGAGGTGAACGGTTATCTAAATTATAATGATGAAAAAGTAAGAGTGAAAAAACGTGGCTTTGAAAATAAAAAAAGTGCGCAACAATGGTTTAATACTGAACTTGTTAAGTTTGCAAATGGTGAAAGTCGATACAATAAAAAAACAACTCCCAGCGTGATGACCGTTAAAGAGTTGTACAGAATGTGGTTAGATACTTACCAGCATACCGTTGAAGAAAGTACCCTTAATCGAACAATGATTGTCTTTAAAACGCACATCATATCCGAATGGGGTGATACATTGGTTACTGATATAACACCTATTAAGTTACAACGCTATATTAACACATTACAAGGGAAATTGCTTAGGTATCGCAAGGTTGCTGGTTATTTTAGGCGGTTGCTTAATATAGCAGTTCGTATGGATATGATACCAGTTGACCCATTTACCAAGATTGAGATGCCAAAGGAACGCAGGCAAGTGAACAAACCCAAGCAGTTCATGGACGTTGATGAATTTAAAGCCTTTGTAGACGTTTTAGATAATCAGTACAAGTATATGAACCAACAGGCTTATACCTTGCTTAGATTGGCTGTATTCACTGGTATGCGAACAGAAGAAATACTTGCTTTACAGTGGAAACATGTAGATTTTTATGGTGGTTATATTAACATCGTGCAAGCTCTAGGGCGTGGTCTAGCAGGCAGTACCTACATTAAAGAACCAAAGAGCCAAACGAGCAGACGTACACTTAAAATCGAAAATAAGATGATGGTTGTGCTTGCTGATTGGTTTGAAGCCACAGGATATAATAAAAGTGATGATTACGTTTTTCAAAATGAGGGACATACGTTACAGACAATTAGACCTAATAAGTGGTTACGAAGTGTCAGCGATAAATATGGCGTAGCAGTTGGCTTATCCATGCACAAGTTACGCCATACATGGGCGACATTAGCAATAGATCAGGGTGCAAATATTAAACAAGTTCAAACATATTTAGGACATGCAGACGTTTCTATGACGTTAAATATATATAGTGACGTGACCAAAAGGGCAAGTGATGCGACTGGTGACATTTTAAATGGTTTGATTGATTAGGTACACAAAATGGTACAAAACGCTGTATACGTTGATATAACTAAGTGAAATGTAGTCCCGCTAGCTCCTTTCGAACGTGTGTTCGCATGTAACTATATGTACAAAAACGTTGTTAAATCAACGTTTTTTTATTTCACTAAACGTAAAATAACGTGAGAGAACAGCTCTCGTGGAGCCAAATTGGAGCCACACTCAACTTTTCTTAACCTAATCCCATATACCCTTGACCTTATCAGCTTCAGCGTTTGCAACCTCATCTAAAAACGCATGATAGTGCTTATGAATGATTTCAATTGTATGCCCAGATATTCTAGCAATATAATCCAATGAAATACCTTTTTGAATCAGAATAGTATCGTGGGTAGCTCTCAAAGTTTTAGGTGTTATGCTCAAACCGTCATGAGTTTTTAAAGGAATATCAAGTTGAGACAGAACATTGCGCAGGACTTTACCAGTATTAGCACCAGAAGATAATAGTCTATCACCACGAGAGGTTGGCGGACAATCATTTCTAAACATTAAATTATGCTCGTTGCTTATATTATAAGTAGCGAGCCTTTTTTGTTTGTCTTCACTAAATGAAATGATTAACTCCTCTAATTGTGGAGAGACAGGCACGTTTCGTTCGGAACGAGTTTTAGTGTAAGGCTTGATAGCATTGTCTTGTTCCACATACGTATTGTGAACATGTAGTAAGTGCCTTGTTACGTTTAAATCATCAAACTGCAATGCTTTAGCTTCACTAGGTCTTAGCCCACACTCTAGCATGATCAGTAGTGTTAAATATTCCTGATGAATCAAATTAGTGTGTTCATAGAAATAGTTTCGTAACTTACTTGCATCTTCCATGCTTAAACTAGCGACCGGTTTAAATAGCCCTTTATCCACGCCTGTGGTCTTTATACGGTTTTCTGAAGGCATAGGTGTCTTTCTGATTAAGCCGTCATATTCAGCGTCAGAGAACGCCTTAGAAAGAAATGAGCGATACTTATTGACGGTACTAGTAGCATAGCGTTTTCCCAATGAATTAAAATAGAGTTGAATAGCCGTTTTGTTACCATCGAAAAACTTTAGTGGTTTTCCGGGTAAGTCAATACGCAATCGTTTGATCAGTGTATTGTAGTTATTCTTACTATTTGTTTCAAGATATGGTTCAACGTTTGATAGATACCATTGTTCAAAATATCGCCACAATGCCATAGATCCGTTGGCGGCTATATAGCCACTTGCGAACGCAATTCTGTCTTCGCTTTCTATCTCCTTTGCCTCTTGATAGGAATCAACATATTTTCTAGGTGAAAAATGGCGTTTTCCCAATTGGTCACGAGTTGATGTTCTTACAACATATTTTCCGGCAAATCTGCCAGTAGTAACTTTTTTTATCATACTGATATTATCCTTTCTTTTTACGAAGGTATAATAGGCGTACAGATATGATAATAGGGCAGTTTAGAGTCATGACTTTGTGGACTTGCAAAGGATTATTGAGCTTTAAATAGCAAAAAGGTCAAGTAATCAGTTAAATTACTTGACCTTTTTTTATGTAGTAACCCCATCGATACCATCTCCGGAGCCAGTAGATTTATATACTGTTTCAATACATAAATTTTATCATCAATTTAACTGAAAGTCAATCAACTTAACGAGAATTTTTTTGAATTCCTGAATTGAATCTGTTTTTAAGTAATAGTCTTCATGTTTATCAAATCGTTTTACAAGAGCTTCGCCATCTCTTACCATATGCTGTCGGGACTCCCTGCTTGTCATCCGTTTATTTAAGTAAAACAGAGCAACTAAATCGTTTATTTTGACGTTGCGTAACAGGTCTTTTTCAATTCCCATTTCTGCTGCGGAACTAACAACCGAAGCAGATGAGCGCTGCCTTCTTCCAGTCTTTTGGTTAACGGGAAACAATCCAGCTTCATTATTCAGGTTCATTAAAATGGGGTTTGAGTGTGATACTGCATTTCGTATTCTTTTGGCACTTTTCATCTGTAATTGAAGTGTGTGAAACGAGCTTTCGCGTGTGGAGTATTTATCATCATAAAATCTTGCAAATTGCGAAAGAGCACCAAAAGTCATTGATTCGATCAAGACCCAAATTGCAAAATCTGGTTTATGTTTTTCATAAAGCCCTCGTGAATATAAATTTTCTTCCAAATATTTAACTGTTTGTTCGTATGCTGATGTTGTTCGTTCATCGTAATTTTTGAACTCCTCAACAATTTCATAACCATCAATAACATCATTTGCTGCGATCATATTGAGTAGTTTTACTTTGAAACCATGTTCAACATTCAAAGTTATTGGACTAAGAAACCTTCTTAACCAAGCGTCAATAGCAGCTAAATCAATTAAGTAAGCAAAATCTAAATTTGTATACAGACCGTTTATCTCTTCGAAATTGCGACGATATGAGTTAACTTTAAAATAATAATTTTTCTTTTCCAAAAAAGCTATTGCATCTTTACTACTTCAAATTTCAAAGCGAATATTTTTACTTTCCATCTTTTCTATCATTTTTTTGCTAGTTAATTTTGGTTTTTCTTCTTTAGTCATAGGTTATCTTCTTTTATATTTTATGTACGCCCGATAGGGCATGGGTGTTAATCTAGTGATTGTATTTCATCAACTTCCACATTGTGTTGTTCAAAGTACATAACGATAATCTCCTAAAGCGGTTTAATATGGTTGCCTAGCACATACTAATTAATCTTCTAAATCAAGTACTCCCATACTATCTTCGAGATTATCCAGCATTTCATGTTCTTCCATAAACCTAATCCAATCTGTGGAAGGGTGTTTCTTCAGTGTTTTTTCTGCATTCAATTTATCATGTAAGTTAACGACGATATTTTCCCACATTGTTTCGGCTTTGCTTGCTACCTTATCTTCACTAAAGCGTTTTTCCATCTTACGGCTGGTGTTTTTATTGTTTTGATAGACGAGCGCTTTTTCAATAAAAATGTCGTATGCTTTACTATTTGTTTTGATATATTCATTCAAATCTTCTGTGTTCATATTTTCTCCTATTCTAAATAAGCCAGTTCTCTAAATGTTCTGTCGACATCTTTTTCCAACCAAGAGGGTACGTGATAATATTCCATAAAACCATTAACGTTTGTTGGCATTTCAATAGACATTAACATCTTTATAGCGTTTTTATGTGCAAGCAATTCTTCACCGCGTTTACCGTATTCGCTGAATTGATAGACCGCTTGCGCTTCGTGATCTCCATACAATATATGACTCAATTCGTGAGAAAGTCGATAACAATAATCAACCCCAATATCAAAATTAGCATTCATTATAATTGCACGGCTTTTTACTAGTGCTGTATCGGGTACGTGAGATAGTAAATTATCAGCTAGTATAATAATTACGTTGTTTTTTCGAGCTATTGATTCAACGCTTTGAACTATTTCGGGATATAGTTGCTCACTGTAATTGTAAAATTCTGTCATTTATTCTCCTTCTCACGTAAGGAAATAATATAACGTGCATAATCACGCAACTTCTCTTTTTCAGACTCTTCTATTTCCATACCATCGAAAGCAAGAATAGTTTCGTCATCTAAAATATCAGCGACCTTTTTATCAGATGACGTTGGATTCATCTCATCAGTACGTCCTAATAGGTAGTCGGTTGAGACATTTAAAACATCCGCAACCTTTTTTAGGTTATCTGCTTTTGGCGTAGATTTTTTCCAATCATATATAGAATTTTCAGCTAATCCTGCCCTAATTGCTAGATTTTTTAATGAATATCCTCGTTGTTTTGATAATTTAGTTGTGCGCTCATATAGTGTCATTATAGGTTTTTCCTTTTTTAAAAGCACAAAAATTATGGAACTTCCCGTTTCGGCGTTGACAATTACAAAACTTCCAGTTATACTAATTCTTGTAAGTTGGTTACTAAGTTTTAAGCAAAACAAAAACACCTACAAATTTATCTATCTTGGCGGAGCGATAAGGTTAGTAGTCCTTTGATTATGCTTGTTTATACTGCCATTATATTATGAAACTTCCATAATGTAAAGCTAACCTTACAACTAATTATATGAAACTTACTAAGTTTTATAGGAAAGGAGATACACATATGACAGAAGAAATGATCGTAGACGCAGCACGTAGTTTTAAAAAGCGTGTTAAAGATGGTCTGTTTGACCGAGATATGACACAACGAGATTTAGCGAATGCGATTGGTGTTTCAGAAGCAGTATTGAGTTTAGCGATTAACACCTACGCAGTAAACAAACAGTCTCGTGAGGTTCGTGCAAAGGTTAGACAGTTGTTAGATATTCAGGACATTTAGAAAGGAAGGGAGAATAAACATGGAAGAGTTAATTAAATTAATAGTTGGCTTGATAAAGGGTCAATTCGAGTTGAAAGAATATACTCGCTTAAATGAAGAAGTCGATGATGATACAGTCGAAGTTAGCTTTAGATTCGACGTCATACAAAAATTCCCACTCAGAAAGTGAGAATATGCATTAAAACCTTGGCAAACTTATGTTCGTTTAAACGAACGTTTGTAAGTAAATTATAACAGAAAACAGAACTACTAAAGAGGACTAAACATGACCTTGCAATCAGAAAAAATAACTAAAGTATTACACGAAAAAAATCTTACGTGGGGCTGGTTGATGGAACATTCAGATGTTTCCAGATCAACCTTGTCTCAAATCAAAAACGGTAAGAACAACGCAACGTTTTCCACAATGGAAAAAGTAGCTGACGCACTAGATGTCAGCTTAGATGAATTTAGAACAAAGGAGGAAAAACATGAATCAAGTACAAGTATTTAATTTTGAAACAAGTAGAGTGAGAACCCTTAATTTAGAAGATGTGATTTGGTTTGTGGGTAAAGATGTCGCTGAAACTTTGGGTTACGCAAATGCCAGTAAAGCAGTTAGAGACCACGTTGATGACGACGATAAAATAGTGGGGGTCCAAAACGTTACCCCATCAATTTCTGATTCGTTAGGTCGTTCTCAAACGCCAACACTTATCAACGAATCAGGTCTCTACTCACTAATCCTATCAAGCAAACAGCCTAACGCTAAAAAGTTCAAACGTTGGGTGACATCGGAGGTGCTACCAACAATTAGACAAACAGGTGGTTATCAATTAGCGCCTAAAGATCCCATGCAGGTTTTTGAACTCATGTTTCAATCATTAAAAATACAAGATTATCGACAAGAGCGTTTGGAACGAAAAATCAATTCAATTCAATACGCACAAACAATTAGTGGCGATCAAGAATTAGTATTACGACAAATTAGAAATGACAAAGCAGTTCAAATTCTTGGATATAAGGGTAATGCACGTTATCAAGCATTATCGAGAATGGTATTTGCTCGTATTTCAAAAGAGTTTAAAAGTAAATTTAGCATTCCACGATATAATGCGTTGCTCGCAAAAGATTTTGAGAAAGCAAAACGCTACCTTATGAAATGGGAACCAGATGACGCATTCGCATACCGAATCGCTTATCGGAAAGGAGTAAACCAGTGAAACAACCAAATGTAGAAATTATCACGCAGTTAGCAATTCACAACATCAAGCAAAAGGAGTTAGCTAAAAGGATCGGCGAGCGTGAAGATGAAACAAGCCGTGCAATCAATGGCGAAGAAGCACAACGCTTCGAACGAATCAGAAACAAAATCTTTGATTACTTCCAGATTAATTAATTTGAAAGGCGTACAGATATGGATAACAAAATAATTGATTTACATTCTGAATCTGTTTTGGAAAAACTTTCAACTTACTTTGAGAGTGGACCAGAACACGAGATTATTACAGGTCAGCAAGATTTAGCTGAATTTCTGACAGGTAAGAGACGTGCTGACATCAGTAAGTTTCTTGCGCTGGACGACTTCCCACAGATTAGAGATAACGTGGGCAATGTGATTGGTTGGAGTTGGCGTGAAATTAGGAAATGGGAATTTTCAAGAAACCGTTAGGAGGTATGTATGTGGTTTTTACAAACAATAGCTAGTGTCATTATCGGAGGAATGATTTTCATTACAGGTATGACCGTTGGTTACACTAAGCATGAACATGAAACGAGGAAACGCCTATGAAAGACGCATTAACTATGCTGGGCGGTGACATTCAACATGATCCAGATGGTTATCGAGTGGAGTTATATGATATTGGCGGTCGTGGCTATCACAAAGAGCGATTTAGCACAGAGCAAGCAGCGTTCGATGCAGTAAATGAGAATGCTGATGAATTGCTAGAAATTGCAAAGTATATTGTCACACAGCAATATGAGCAGGTATTTAATGATGAATAACACAGTGGGTAAGATTGTACGCATTCGTGGTGATTTAAAAAATATTGTTGATGAGATTCCGGCTAAAAATAAAACAGCTAAATATTACGGTAAAAATGCTTTGAGTTTGATTGACATAATGATTAGGAGGTTGTCTGATGAATAGATTGCGTGAACTTCGTAAAGAGCGCAACGTGACGCAACAAGAATTAGCAGATGAAATGTTGGTAACGCAACGAACATTGGCTAGGTACGAATCAGGAGAACGTGAACCACGATTGCCAATGGTATTCGATTTAGCTGATTATTTCAATGTCTCAATTGATTATCTGGTCGGAAGGAGTGACGTTAGATGAATAGACTCGCAGAATTAAGAAAAAAGCGTGGCGTTTCTTTAGGCAAAATGACTAACGAACTAACAAGACGTGGTTTTAAAATCACAAATTCCACCCTATCTAATTACGAAAATGAAAAACGTGAACCAAAACTCGAAACATGGGAACTACTAGCCGATTATTTCAACGTAACACCGCAATATCTAGTGGGGTGGGCTGATGAATGAATCATTAGAACGCGCCCGATATGATTTCATCAAAGCTCGTGATGATTTGAAATATTATCGCAGATTTGTTTATCCACACGATAAGCAGAAATTAAAAAATCTAACTGACTGGCGTAACACTACCAGAGTTAGATTGTATAGACTACAACAGGAGATGAGTTGATGAAATTTACGGAAGAGCAGTATCAGAAGATTGTTGAAATTCAAGAAGAGCATTTTCAAACAACAATTATTTCAGAAGGAAGGCTTATAAATGATGGTGGATTTTGGAATGTTGTTTCGGAAAAAATGCCACTACTTTCAGAATACGTTTCTAGCAACGATTTACATTTTGAATTAGCAGCTATCGCTAACCCACTAACTCGTGAATGGGCGCATGACAGGTTTGTTGAAGAAGAGAAGAAATACTACTGGAAACTCAAAGACAATGAGGAATTCAGTTTAGCTTATGTTGGTGTATCAATAAATATTAATTTGCGTAATAAAAGCAAATTAACAGAGTCAGAAATCAAAGCATGGGGTTACAACCCAGAAATGTTCGACAGTGAGAAAGTACAATGACTGAAACATACGAAGTAACACAAGAACAATATGACAAAATTATGGCGCTATCTGATAGTGAATATCCACTACTAACGCTTGCTAATCGTCACGATAAATATTCAGATTTCCTTGAATCAATCACGACAGAAGAAGAATTAGCATTAGCTCGCTATATGGGTGGGGATGAACGAGTTTT